>NZ_PSVI01000039.1:0-34135 GCF_002931415.1 Rathayibacter sp. AY1E8 | reverse complement strand
CGAGCGCGGCCCAGATCATGACCCGCGAGTGCGTGAAGTGCCGCGGCTCGCCCCGGATCTCCCAGATGCCGTTGTCCGGCCGCTGCCAGTTGGTCTCGACGAAGCCCAGGAGCGCGCGCTGGAGCGGCCAGGAGAACTCCGTCTCGTCCACTCCGGCCACGCGGGCCTCGTGCAGAGCGACCATCACCTCGCCGATCACGTCCGCCTGGTACTGGTCGACGGCGGCGTTCCCGATCCGCACGGGGGAGGCGCCGTCGTAGCCGGGCAGGCTCGGCATCTCCCGCTCGGGCAGGTCGCGCTCGCCGGCGAGGCCGTACATGATCTGCACGTCCTCCGGCGCGCCCGCGACCGCGCGGAGCAGCCAGGCCCGCCACTTCTGCGCCTCCTGCTCGAACCCGTGCGCGAGCAGGGCCTGCAGGGTGAGCGAGGCGTCGCGGAGCCAGACGTAGCGGTAGTCCCAGTTGCGGGCGCCGCCGAACTGCTCCGGGAGCGAGGTGGTCGCCGCCGCGACGATGCCGCCGGTCTCGTCGTCGGTGAGGGCGCGGAGGGTCAGCAGCGAGCGGACGACGGCGTCGCGGTGCGGGCCGTCGTAGTCGATCGCCGACGCCCACTCGGACCACCAGGACAGCGTGCGCTCCAGCGCGCGGTCGACGTCGAGGCGCTTCGGCGCCCGCTGGTGCGAGGGGAACCACGCCATCGAGAGGTCGACGACCGCGTCCGCGTCGACGTCGAACTCCGCCGCGTGGGCGTGGTCGACGGCCTTCAACCGCACTCCGCGCACCACGACCGCGTCGGGCCCGGCGACGGCGACGAGCAGCGGATCCTCGTCCGTCCCCTCCTGCCGCACCCACGGCATGGTGCGGGCGTAGTCGAAGCGGATGCGCAGCTCCTGCCGCATCCGGACGGTCCCCGACACTCCGCGCACCCGGCGCACCAGCTCGGCGCGCTCGTCGCGCAGCGGCATCACGTCGACCACCTCGACGACGCCGGTGGGCGTCGTCCACCGGGTGACCAGCGCGAGCGTGTCGCCGAGGTAGTGGCGCTCGCTCGTCGCCTCCCCGTCCACCGGCCGGAGCGACCAGCGCCCCTGGTCGTCGCCGCCGAGGAGGGCGCCGAAGACGGAGGCGGAGTCGAAGCGCGGCAGGCACAGCCAGTCGATCCCTCCGTCGCGGGAGACGAGAGCGGCCGTGCGGCAGTCGGAGAGGACGGCGTAGTCCTCGATCGGGGAGACCATGCGGCGATCCTCTCAGGTGCGGCTGTGGCCTCCCAGTCAAGGCGGAGCGGGGCTCTTCAGCGCCGCCGTAGGGTGAGCCGCATGGCACAGACCGTCTCGACCCTGCTCATCCTCGGAGCGACGGGGGACCTGTCCTCGCGGCTCCTCCTCCCCGCCGTCGGCCAGCTGCTGGCCCGCGAGACCGACCGGCGGGTCCACCTCGTCGGCGCGGGACGCGAGGACTGGACCCAGGAGCACTGGCACGAGGTGCTGACCGCCTCCTTCGCCACCGTCGAGGCGCAGGGCGAGGGCGTGGACGCGCTCACCTCCGGCACGCGCTACCAGCAGGTCGACGTCACCGATCCGGAGGCGCTCGCCGCACTGCTCGCGAGCTGCGACGGTCCGGTGGCGGTCTACTTCGCCCTCCCGCCGGCGATCGCGGCGAAGGCCTGCGAGGCGCTCGCCGCCCACGACCTGCCGGAGGGCACCGTGCTGGCGCTGGAGAAGCCGTTCGGGACCGACGAGGCGAGCGCGCACGCCCTCAACCAGCGCCTCGCCGCGCTGGTCCCCGAGGACCGCATCCACCGCGTCGACCACTTCCTCGGCCGCGCGACCGTGATGAACGTGCTCGGCCTGCGCTTCGCGAACCGGATCCTCGAGCCGCTGTGGTCGGCCGAGCACATCGAGAGCGTCGAGATCGTCTATGACGAGCAGCTGGCCCTCGAGGGGCGGGCGAGCTACTACGACGGCGCGGGCGCGCTGACCGACATGATCCAGAGCCACCTGCTGCAGGTCCTCGCGGTGATCGCGATGGAGCCGCCGTCCTCGCTCGACGCGGCCGACCTCCGGGACGCGAAGTCGATCGTCCTGCGCGCCACGCGCCTGCACGGCGACGACCCCGCCGCGAGCTCGCGCCGCGCCCGCTACACGGCGGGGACGATCGACGGACGCCAGCTGCCCGCCTACGCGGACGAGAAGGGCGTGGACCCCGCTCGCCGGACCGAGACGCTGGCCGAGCTGGTCGTCGAGATCGACACCTGGCGCTGGGCCGGGGTGCCGTTCACCCTCCGCTCCGGCAAGGCGCTCGGGGAGCGGCGGCGCGAAGTGGTCATCCGCTTCAAGCCGGTGCCGCACCTGCCCCGCGGCTTCGTGGGCACCGAGGCGCCGTCCGTGCTGCGGCTGTTCCTCGCGCCCGACCAGATGTCGCTCGAGCTGAACATCAACGGCCCCGGCGACCCGTACACGCTCGAGCGCGCCTCGCTGGAGGCGACCTTCGGCGCGGGCGAGCTGCTGGCGTACGGCGAGGTCATCTCGGGGATCCTCGACGACGACCCGTCGCTCTCGGTCCGCGGGGACGCCGCCGAGGAGTGCTGGCGCATCGTGCAGCCCGCGATCGACGCGTGGCACGCGGACCGGGTGCCGCTCGACGAGTACCCGGCGGGCAGCGAGGGCCCCGGGAGCTGGCCGACGCTCTGAAGGGCGGCCGGGGGAGGGTCGGCTACGGGGGATCTCGAGACGGCGGCTGCGCCGCCTCCTCGATCAGCGGGAAGCGCGACGTCGCTCGTCGGGTCGGCCGGAGGGCGAGCCCGCCGGCCGACCGCTCGGGTCAGGAGCGGGTCGCGACGGGGGTGTCGACGGCGACGTCGGCGGGGGCCGGCTCCGCCCAGACGGCGATCGGCTTCGGCTCCCAGGTGAGGGCGGCCGGCTCCACCGGGGGAGTGGAGGCGCGCATCACGGGGATCGCCTCGGTGACCGGGGACGACGTCCGCTCGGCGCCGGCGCGGAGCTGCTCCTCCTGGATGGCGGCGGAGAGCTCGTGGGCGAGGGAGCGCGCGAGCATCCCGTGGAAGATCGGGTCGCGGTCGTCGTGGCTGCGGCGCGTGACGACCCAGGCGCCCTCGGATCCGACGAAGGCCGCGAGGCGCTCGTGGACGACGGCGAAGAGCTCGTCCTGCGTGAGGACGGGGGCCGCCTCGACGACCTCGGGGGCCGCCTTGCGACGCCTCAGACGAAACCTCATGACGAACCCCGTTTCCCGTGCCGGCAGCGACTGGGAACAGTGTCGCCGCCACCGGGTCGGGAGACCGGCTGACACGCCGCCCCGTGGGGAGGCGGCGCGTCAGGAGGGCCTAGCGGTCGCGCTTCTTGCCGCGCTCCTCCTTGACGATCTCCTTCGAGTCGTAGGACACGGAGCCCAGGGCGACGGTGACCGAGATGGCCCAGCTGACCCACTGGAGGGCCAGGCGCCAGTCGCGCGGGCCCTTGCGCGTGGTCTGCAGGATCGACCAGCCGCCGACGATCGCGCTGATGACGCTGGAGTTGAGGATGAACTTGCGCATGCGTGTGCCTCCCGTGTTCACCCCGACGCTAGCGGGTGCGAAAGCTCTCAGAGGAACGCTTGACAGCACCGAGGGGTTGTCCCGCTACGGTGGACCGCCGCCGGGACCCGAATCCTCGAGCCGGGGCACACCGAGGAGAACGGGAACGACATGCGCACGGCTGTGATCGGGGCGGTGCTGCTCGTCGTCGGGGCGGTGGCCGTCGTCACGGGGGTCCTCCCGATGGACGCGCTGGGCGAGCTGGTCGAGCGGACGGCGCCGATCCTCGGCTTCGTGGTCGCGGTGACCGTGGTCGCCGAGCTGGCCTCCGAGGCCGGCGTCTTCACCGTGGTCGCCGAGCGCTCCGCCGAGTGGGGCCGCGGGCGGACCGCGGTGCTCTGGCTGCTGGTGGTGGCGATGGCCGTCGTCAGCACGGTGTTCCTCTCGCTCGACACGACCGCCGTGCTCCTGACCCCGGTCGTGGTCCTGCTCGCGGCGCACGTGCGCGTCCCGCCCCTGCCGTTCGCGATGGCCACGGTCTGGCTGGCGAACTGCGCCTCTCTCCTCCTCCCCGTCTCGAACCTCACCAACCTGCTCGCGCAGCGGCGCCTGGGGGTCGAGGGCCCCTTCGCCTTCGCCGCGCTGACCGCGGTGCCCGCGCTCGTCGCGGCCGTCGTGCCCGTGCTGATCCTCGCGATCCGCTACCGGCGCGAGCTGGCCGGGCGCTACACCCCGGGGGAGCGGACGCCGGTGGAGGACCGGGTGCTGCTCGTCGGCGCGGGGACCGTCGTGGCGCTGCTCCTGCCGGCGCTCGTCTCGGGCCTCGAGGTGTGGATCCCGGCGACGGTCGCCGCGGTCGCGCTGATCGTCCTCTTCGCGGTGCGCCGTCCCGCGGCGCTCACGCCCGCCCTCCTGCCGTGGCAGCTCGTCGTGTTCGCGTCGGGCCTCTTCGTGGCGATGGAGGCGGCGCACCAGCTCGGGCTGGGCGCGGCGCTCGCCGTGGTCGCGGGGGAGGGGAGCGGGACGCTCGACCTGCTGCGCCTCGCCGGCTCCGGCGCGGTCGCCTCCAACCTGGTCGACAACCTGCCCGCCTACCTCGCCCTCGAGCCCGTCGCGGCGGATCCGCTCCGCCTGGTCGCCCTGCTGATCGGCGTGAACGCCGGGCCGCTGATCACCCCGTGGGCCTCGCTCGCCACCCTGCTCTGGCACCAGAGGCTGACCGCGCTGGGCGTGCACGTCTCGTGGCGCCAGTACGCGCTCCTCGGACTCGTCGCGGTCGTCCCGACGGTGGGCGGAGCGACGCTCGCCCTCGCCCTCGTGCAGGGCTGATCCCCCGTCCCCCGAGCGGGGCCGGCTGATAGCCTCGACGGGCACGACGACGGCTCGACCGACGAAAAGGGACCACCATTCCTCCGCACTCCGCCTCCGCCTCCTCCGCCGCTGACAGGACCGACGCCGGGACCTCGGGAGGGACCGAGCGCAACGCGTTCGTGGTCGTCTCGAACCGCCTCCCCGTGGACCGCGTCGTGGCCGAGGACGGCACCGCCTCCTGGAAGACCTCGCCCGGCGGGCTGGTCACCGCGCTCGAGCCCGTGATGCGCGCGAACGAGGGCGCCTGGGTCGGCTGGCCCGGCGTGGCCGACGAGGAGGTCGCCCCGTTCGTCGACAACGGCGTGCAGATCGTCCCCGTCGCCCTCAGCGCGCAGGAGCTCGAGGACTACTACGAGGGCTTCTCGAACGACACGCTCTGGCCGCTGTACCACGACGTGATCGCGCCCCCGACCTACCACCGCGACTGGTGGGACGCCTACGTGCGGGTCAACCAGCGCTTCGCCGAGGCGGCCGCGGCCGTGACGGAGGAGGACGGCGTGGTCTGGGTCCAGGACTACCAGCTCCAGCTCGTGCCCAAGATGCTGCGGGAGCTCCGCCCCGACGTCACGATCGGCTTCTTCAACCACATCCCGTTCCCGCCCTACGGGATCTTCGCGCAGCTCCCGTGGCGCCGGCAGATCGTCGAGGGCCTGCTCGGCGCCGACGTGATCGGCTTCCAGCGCCAGGGCGACGCGGGCAGCTTCCTGCGCGCGGTCCGGCGCCTGCTGGGCTACGACACCCGCAGCACGGTCGTCGAGGTCCCGGTCGAGGAGGAGGCCGTCGGCGGCACCCGCCGCGTCAACCGCTCGCGGCGCGGGGCGAGCGTGCGCCCGGTCGTCGCCCGGCACTTCCCGATCTCGATCGACTCCGCGTCGTTCGAGGCGATGGCGCGCACCCCCGAGATCCAGGCCCGCGCCGCCGAGATCCGCGCCGAGCTGGGCAACCCCGCGACGATCATGCTCGGCGTCGACCGGCTCGACTACACCAAGGGGATCGGCCACCGCCTGAAGGCCTTCGGCGAGCTCCTGGCGGACGGCCGCCTCACCTCCGAGGACGCGGTGCTGGTCCAGGTCGCGAGCCCGAGCCGCGAGCGCGTGGACACCTACCGGCAGCTGCGCGACGACATCGAGCTGCAGGTCGGCCGGATCAACGGCGACTACAGCACGCTCGGGCACCCGGCGATCAGCTACCTCCACCACGGCTACCCGCGCGAGGAGATGGTGGCGCTCTACCTCGCCGCCGACGTCATGCTCGTGACGGCGCTGCGCGACGGGATGAACCTCGTCGCGAAGGAGTACGTCGCGTCCCGCTTCGACAACGACGGCGTGCTCGTGCTGAGCGAGTTCGCCGGAGCGGCCGACGAGCTCAAGCAGGCCGTGCAGGTGAACCCGCACGACATCTCGGGGCTGAAGGACGCGATGGAGGCCTCGGCGCGGATGCCGCGCGTCGAGCGCACCCGGCGCATGCGCGCGCTCCGTCGCCGCGTGCTCGAGAACGACGTGGCGCGCTGGTCCGAGTCGTTCCTCTCGGCTCTCGCGGAGCACGCGGCCGGCCAGCAGCTCGACGTGCGGCCCGCCGCCCGCGGGCAGGAGGCGCCGCACGGCCAGGAGGCCGAGCACCGCGACGACTCGGCGCACGGACAGGCGGCCGAGCTCGAGCGGGAGGCCGCCGACGACCGCGAGCTCGACGGCGGCGCGCGATGAGCGAGGGAGTGCCCGAGCGGCTCGCGGCGGCGCTGCGGGAGCTCGCCGCGGCCGACCGGCTCCTGGTGGCCCTCGACTTCGACGGCACACTCGCGCCCGAGGTCGACGACCCCGCCCGCGCGCGGGCGCTCCCCGAGGCGCGCGAGGCCGTGCTGCGGCTCCTCGCCCTCCCCGGCACCCGGGTCGCGCTGGTCTCCGGCCGGGCGCTCGGGAGCCTGGAGGAGGTCTCGCAGCTGCCGGACGAGGCGCTGCTGGTCGGCTCCCACGGCATCGAGATCCGCCTCGACCCCGAGGAGGACGCGGTCCGGCTCGACGACGACGAGCTCGAGAAGGTGGGAGTGCTCGAGGACGTCCTGAAGGGCATCGCCCGCGGGATCGACAACGTCTGGATCGAGGACAAGCCGGCCGGCTTCGCCCTGCACACCCGCCTCGCGACCGAGCGCCACAGCCGCGTCGCCCACGTCGTCGCCCTCTCCGAGGCGCGCGCCGAGGTGCAGGGGGTCACCGTCCGCGAGGGCAAGAACGTCCTGGAGTTCTCGGTCCGCTCGACCACCAAGGGCGAGGCCGTGCAGCACCTCCGCCGCTACACCGGCGCGACCGCCGTGCTCTACGCGGGCGACGACGTGACGGACGAGGACGCCTTCGCGGTCCTCGGCTCCGGCGACGTCGGCATCAAGAGCGGCGAGGGCACCACCGCGGCCTCCTACCGGGTCCGCGGTCCCGAGCAGGTCGCGCACGCACTCCGGCTGCTCGCCGACCTGCGCGCGGAGTAGCAGCCCCCTTCCGGCGGTCAGCGCCAGCGGGTCCCGGATCGCCGACTCGCCGAGGACGGCCGTCCGCCGACGCGGGGAGCGGCCGTTCGCGACGAGTCGGAGATCCGCGAGGACGTCCGCATCCGGTGCCGCTGCCGGAGGCCGGGGCAGGAACGGGTGCGCGGGCCGGTCCGGGTCCGCCCGGCGAGCAGGGGCACCGCGCGCGAGGCGGTAGCCTCATCGCATGCCGGAAATCGATTGGAAGCCCCGCTCGCGCACCGTCACGGACGGCATCGAGGCCACGACGTCGCGCGGGATGCTGCGGGCGGTCGGGATGGGCGATGACGACTGGGAGAAGCCCCAGATCGGCATCGCGTCCTCGTGGAACGAGATCACCCCCTGCAACCTCTCGCTCGAGCGCCTCGCGCGCTCCGCGAAGGAGGGCGTGCACTCCGGCGGCGGCTACCCGCTCCAGTTCGGCACCATCTCCGTCTCGGACGGCATCTCGATGGGCCACGAGGGCATGCACTTCTCGCTCGTCTCCCGCGAGGTCATCGCCGACTCCGTCGAGACCGTGATGATGGCCGAGCGCCTGGACGGCACCGTCATGCTGGCCGGCTGCGACAAGTCGCTGCCCGGCATGCTGATGGCCGCGGCCCGCCTCGACCTCGCCGCCGTGTTCGTCTACGCCGGCTCGATCGCCCCGGGCTGGGTCAAGCTCTCGGACGGCACCGAGAAGGACATCACGATCATCGACTCCTTCGAGGCCGTCGGCGGCGTCAAGGCCGGGATCATGTCCGAGGAGGACGCCAAGCGCATCGAGTGCGCCTTCGCCCCGGGCGAGGGATCCTGCGGCGGCATGTACACCGCCAACACCATGGCCAGCGTGGCCGAGGCGCTCGGCATGAGCCTGCCCGGCTCCGCCTCGCCCGCCGCCGCCGACCGCCGCCGCGACTACTTCGCCCGCAAGTCCGGCGAGGCCGTCGTCGAGCTGCTGCGCAACGGCACCACGGCCCGCGACATCCTCACCAAGAAGGCGTTCGAGAACGCGATCGCGGTGGCGATGGCCTTCGGCGGGTCGACCAACGTCATCCTGCACCTGCTCGCGATCGCCAACGAGGCCGAGGTCGACCTCACGATCGACGACTTCAACCGCATCGGCGACACGATCCCGCACATCGGCGACCTCAAGCCCTTCGGTAAGTACGTCATGAACGACGTCGACCGCCACGGCGGCGTCCCGGCCGTGATGAAGGCGCTCCTGGACGCCGGGCTGCTCCACGGCGACTGCCTGACGGTCACCGGGAGGACGGTCGCCGAGAACCTCGCCGCGATGGACATCGCACCGCTGGACGGCGAGGTCATCCGCACCCTCGACAACCCGATCCACGCGACCGGCGGGCTCACCATCCTCAAGGGCTCGCTCGCCCCCGAGGGCGCGGTCGTCAAGACCGCCGGCTTCGACGCCTCCGTCTTCGAGGGTCCGGCCCGCGTGTTCGAGCGCGAGCGCGCCGCGATGGACGCTCTGACCGAGGGCCGGATCGAGAAGGGCGACGTGGTGGTCATCCGCTACGAGGGCCCCAAGGGCGGCCCCGGCATGCGCGAGATGCTCGCCATCACCGCCGCCATCAAGGGGGCCGGGCTCGGAAAAGATGTACTACTGTTGACGGACGGACGATTCTCAGGCGGCACAACCGGCCTGTGCATCGGCCACATAGCTCCCGAATCGGTGGACGCAGGTCCCATCGCATTCGTTCGCGACGGAGACCCGATTCGGGTCGACATCGCCGCTCGCTCGATCGACCTACTCGTCGACGAGTCCGAGCTCGCCGCCCGCCGAGAAGGCTGGGCCCCTCTCCCTCCGCGCTACACCCGCGGTGTCCTCGCCAAGTACGCCAAGCTCGTCCGCTCGGCAGCCGAGGGCGCCGTCACCGGGTGACCCGGCCCGCTCCGGCCGGCCGCGCACTCGCGTTCCCGGGCACTCGCCTCCGGCTCTGCCCGCCGCCGCACCACCTCCTGAAGGAATCGACACCCGCATGACTCCGGATCCGTCCGCCGTGCAGCCCGCACCGACGCCCCAGCCACCCCGACCCGCCCACGCTCCCGGGGCCGCCCCCGCGGCCGAGGTCCTCACCGGAGCGCAGGCGGTCGTCCGCTCGCTCGAGATGCTCGGGATCGAGGACGTCTTCGGCCTGCCCGGCGGCGCGATCCTCCCGGTCTACGACCCGCTGATGGACTCCTCGAAGATCCGGCACATCCTGGTCCGCCACGAGCAGGGCGCCGGCCACGCCGCCGAGGGCTACGCCTCGGCGACCGGCAGGCTCGGCGTCTGCATCGCGACCTCGGGCCCCGGAGCGACCAACCTGGTCACCGCGATCGCGGACGCCTACATGGACTCGGTCCCGATGCTCGCGATCACCGGCCAGGTGTTCTCGACGCTCATGGGGACCGACGCGTTCCAGGAGGCGGACATCGTCGGCATCACGATGCCGATCACGAAGCACTCCATCCTCGTGACGCGTCCCGAGGACATCCCCTCGGCCCTCGCCTCCGCCGCGCTGATCGCCACCACCGGCCGCCCCGGCCCCGTGCTGGTCGACATCACGAAGGACGCGCAGCAGGACCAGGCGCCGTTCCTCTGGCCGCCGAAGATCGACCTGCCCGGATACAGGCCGGTCACGAAGGCCCACGGCAAGCAGATCCAGGCCGCGGCCCAGCTGCTGGTCGAGTCGAGGAAGCCGGTGCTCTACGTGGGCGGCGGCATCATCCGCGCCCGCGCGGCCGCCGAGCTGAAGGCGTTCGCCGAGGCCTGCGGCGCTCCCGTGGTGACCACGCTGATGGCGCGCGGAGCGTTCCCGGACTCGCACGAGCAGCACCTGGGCATGCCCGGCATGCACGGCACCGTCCCCGCGGTGCTCGCGCTGCAGGAGGCGGACCTGATCCTCGCGCTGGGCTCGCGCTTCGACGACCGCGTGACCGGCAAGGCGGCGCTCTTCGCGCCCCACGCCAAGGTCGTGCACGTCGACATCGATCCGGCCGAGATCTCCAAGATCCGCACCGCCGACGTGCCGATCGTGGGCGACCTGAAGGACGTCCTCCCGGACCTCACCGACGCGTTCGCCAAGGCCTCCGCCGACGGCCGCGCCGACACCTCCGAGTGGTGGAGCTACCTCAAGGGCCTGCAGACGGAGTTCCCGCTCGGCTACACCGAGCCGAACGACGGCCTGCTCTCACCGCAGTACGTCATCAAGCGCATCGGCGAGATCACCGGCCCCGAGGGCGTCTTCGCCTCCGGCGTCGGCCAGCACCAGATGTGGGCGGCGCAGTTCATCAAGTACGAGCGCCCCAACTCGTGGCTGAACTCCGGCGGCGCCGGCACCATGGGCTACTCCGTGCCCGCGGCGATGGGCGCCAAGGTCGGCGAGCCCGAGCGCACCGTGTGGGCGATCGACGGCGACGGCTGCTTCCAGATGACCAATCAGGAGCTCGCCACCTGCACGATCAACGACATCCCGATCAAGGTCGCGGTGATCAACAACTCCTCGCTCGGCATGGTGCGCCAGTGGCAGACCCTGTTCTACGAGGGCCGCTACTCCAACACCGACCTCAACACGGGTCACGACACCGTCCGGGTGCCCGACTTCGTGAAGCTCGCCGACGCCTACGGCGCGCTCGGCATCCGCGTCACGAAGCCGGAGGAGATCGACGACGCCATCCGTCTCGCCATCGCCACCAACGACCGGCCCGTGGTCATCGACTTCGTCGTCAGCCGCGACTCCATGGTCTGGCCGATGGTCCCGCAGGGCGTGTCCAACAGCTACGTCCAGTACGCCCGAGACCACAGCCCGACCTGGGACGACGAGGAGTAGACCCGCATGACGCACCACGTTCTCTCCCTGCTCGTCGAGGACAAGCCGGGACTGCTCACCCGTGTCGCCGGGCTGTTCGCCCGCCGCGGCTTCAACATCGAGTCGCTGGCGGTCGGTCCGACCGAGCTGGCCGGGCTCTCGCGCATCACGGTCGCCGTGGACGTCGAGGACCTGCCGCTCGAGCAGGTCACGAAGCAGCTCAACAAGCTCGTCAACGTGATCAAGATCGTCGAGCTCGACACCGACCAGTCGGTCCAGCGCGAGCACCTGCTCGTCAAGGTCCGCGTCGACAACGTCACGCGCTCGCAGGTGCTCGAGGCCGTCACGCTCTTCCGCGCCCGCGTGGTCGACGTCGCGACGGACGCCCTGGTGATCGAGGTCACCGGCGACACCGGCAAGACCAACGCGTTCCTGCGGGTGATCGAGCCCTACGGCATCAAGGAGATCGCGCAGTCGGGCCTGCTCGCCATCGGGCGCGGCTCCAAGTCGATCACCGAGCGCGTCTTCAAGAACTGACCGCGAACTCTCCACTACAGAAAAGGACTCACCACGTGACCGAGCTCATCTACGACGCCGACGCCGACCTCTCCATCATCCAGTCCAAGAAGGTCGCGATCGTCGGCTACGGCTCGCAGGGCCACGCGCACGCGCAGAACCTCCGCGACTCCGGCGTCCAGGTCGTCATCGCGCTGAAGGAGGGGTCGAAGTCGACCGCCAAGGCCGAGGACGACGGCTTCGAGGTCAAGAGCGTCGCCGACGCCGCGGCCTGGGCCGACCTGATCATGATCCTCGCGCCGGACCAGCACCAGCGCGCGATCTACAGCGAGCAGATCGCCTCCGCGCTGACCGAGGGCAAGACCCTCGCCTTCGCGCACGGCTTCAACATCCGCTTCGGCTACATCGAGGCGCCCGCGGGCGTCGACGTCATCCTCATCGCGCCGAAGGCCCCCGGCCACACCGTGCGCCGCGAGTTCGTCGCCGGCCGCGGCATCCCGGACATCATCGCCGTCGAGAACGACGCGACCGGTACCGCCTGGGAGACCGCGAAGTCCTACGCGAAGGCCATCGGCGGCACCCGCGCCGGCGTCATCAAGACCACCTTCACCGAGGAGACCGAGACCGACCTGTTCGGCGAGCAGGCCGTGCTCTGCGGCGGCACCTCGCAGCTCGTCCAGTACGGCTTCGAGACCCTCGTCGAGGCCGGCTACCAGCCCGAGATCGCCTACTTCGAGGTGCTGCACGAGCTCAAGCTCATCGTCGACCTCATGTGGGAGGGCGGCATCGCCAAGCAGCGCTGGAGCGTCTCCGACACCGCCGAGTACGGCGACTACGTCTCCGGCCCGCGCGTCATCGACCCGCGCGTGAAGGAGAACATGAAGGCCGTCCTCGGCGACATCCAGAGCGGCGCCTTCGCGAAGCGCTTCATCGGCGACCAGGACGCGGGCGGACCCGAGTTCCAGGAGCTGCGCGCCAAGGGCGAGAAGCACCCGATCGAGGAGACCGGCCGCGAGCTGCGCAAGCTCTTCGCCTGGAAGCAGACCGACGAGGACTACACCGACGGCAGCGTCGCGCGCTAGTCGCACCGCGTCGACCGGGGGAGCCCCGGCCCGACGAGGGACCCGTCCACCGGGATCCCCTCGCCGGGCCGGGGCTCCTCCGCGTCCGGGGCGCGACTACCGCTCGAGCTCGCGGACGAGACGGCGGAGACCGCCCTTCGGCGGGACGAGGACGGGGTCCGGCCACCGGGGCGAGAGGTGGTCGCCGAGCGTCACCCGGCGCAGCTTGCGGCCGACGAGGGGGAGGACCCAGTCGGCGGCCCAGCGGCGCTGCTCGCGCAGCCGCGCGCGGAGGCGGAGCGGCTCGGGGGTGTCCCAGGGCCCGGTCGAGATCGTGTGCGGCACGCCGAGCGTGTCGAGCACGCGACCGGCCAGGACGCGGTGGCCGCGCTTGGAGAGATGCATCCGGTCGGGCGACCAGAGCACGGGGGAGTGGAACTCCCGCATCGCCCAGTAGTCGACGAGGATCGCGCCCCGCTCGCGGGCGATCCGGCGGACGGCGCTGTTGTAGAGGTGGTTGCGGCGCAGGAACATCCGCGGGGCGGGCAGTCCCGGGATGTCGACGCCGGTGAAGAGCACGAGGGAGGCGCCGGTGGTCGCGAGCGCGTCGACGAGCGCCTCGTAGCGGGTGATCAGATCGACGGTGTCGGTGCCGAGGTCGAGGATGTCGTTGCCGCCGGCGTACAGCGTGATCAGGGTGGGGCGGAGCGCGAGGGCGGGCGCGAGCTGGTCCTCGGTGATCTGGGCGAGGCGCTTCGAGCGGACGGCGAGATTCGCATACTCCCAGCCCGGCTCGGCCTTCGCCAGGCGGTCGGCGACGCGGTCGGCCCAGCCGCGCACCCCGTTCGGCAGGCGCGGGTGCGGGTCGCCGACCCCCTCCGTGAAGGAGTCGCCGAGGGCGACGAAGCGGCGGCGGCGGTCGTCCATCCGTTCAGCCTCGCCCCCGGGGGAGGACGCGGGGTGTCCGCCGGGTGTCGGGGAGGCGGCGGCGGGCTCCGAGCCTCCTGCGAGGTGCGCGCGGCTAGGGTGTTGCGGTGATCGATGGTGGACCGGGCCGCTCCCCGGAGGACGACGACGCGGCGACCCCGCCGGTGGACCGCGGGCCGGACGCCGGCCCGGAGGACGACGCCGACGACGAGGCCCTGGAGTGGGCGGGCGAGGGCGCGGACCCGACGCTCGCCGCGGGGACGGCGCGTGTGCGCCGGACGCCCCGCACGGTCGCGGGGGCGGGCCCGGCGGACGACGGCTCGGACGACGACTCCGAGGTCGAGGACCCCGACGACGAGGCCGCGTCCTCGTCGGCTCTGCTGATCGCCGCGGGCATCGCGGCCGGCCTCTACCTCCTGTACGCCATCGCCTGGGCGATCACGGCGACGCGGCAGTCGCCGGTCGCCGCGGCCGGCTTCGCGGGCGATGCGCTCGGCGGCGCCCTCTACTCGCTCGGGCTCTGGCTGGCGGTCCTGGCGCCGCCGGTGTGGTTCGCCGTGGTGCTCCTCGCCACCCGCGACTCCCGGGTGCGCACCCGCGTGCTCTGGCTGGTCGCCGGACTCGTCCTCCTCGCTCCGCTGCCGTTCCTCAAGGGGGCCTGATGACCGACTCGACCCGGGCCACCCTCGGCGGGACCGGCCGGCGCGACCGGCCCGGCCGGCGCCTGGCCGCCTCCGTCCTCGCCGCCGTGGTGTTCGCGCTCTTCTTCGCCTGGGACGTCTGGGAGGCGGTCGGCAACCTGATCGGCCTGCGCAGCTACGCGGCCTCCCTCGGCACCGATCTGAATCCGACGGGCTGGGCGGTGCTCCTGCTCGGCCTGGTGCTGCCGGTCGCCTGCTTCGTCGCCGCCGTCCTGCTCGGGCGCCGCCGGGGGCTCCCGGCGCGCGTCGGACTGCTCGCGGCGGCCCTCTGCCTCTCGGCGGCGCTCTCGCTCGACGTGCAGCTCGTCCTCGGCGTCGAGAGCCTGGTCTCGCTGAGCTGACCGGCGGCGTCACACGGCGCGGGGCGCGCCCACCCCTCCGCTACAGTGTCGGGGGGCTGCCGACGCCCCCGCCTCGGTGCCCGCTCCGTCCCCTCTCCGAAGGAAGCGCCTCTCGTGACAAAGCCGGTCGTCCTGATCGCCGAAGAACTCTCGCCCGCCACCGTGGACGCGCTCGGTCCCGACTTCGAGATCCGCTCCGTGGACGGCACCGACCGCCCGGCGCTGCTCGAGGCCCTCGCCACAGCGCACGCGATCCTGGTGCGCTCCGCGACGCAGGTCGACGCGGAGGCGATCGCCGCGGCCCCCTCGCTCCAGGTGATCGCCCGCGCCGGTGTGGGCCTGGACAACGTCGACATCACCGCCGCGACCGCCGCGGGCGTCATGGTCGTGAACGCGCCGACCTCGAACATCATCTCGGCCGCCGAGCTCACCGTCGGCCACATCCTGAGCCTCGCCCGCCACATCCCCGCCGCGCACAGCGCGCTCGCGCAGGGCCTCTGGAAGCGCTCGAAGTACACGGGCGTCGAGCTCTACGAGAAGACCGTCGGCATCATCGGCCTCGGCCGCATCGGCGCGCTGATCACCGCGCGCCTGCAGGCCTTCGGTGTGAACGTCGTCGCCTACGACCCCTACGTGACCAGCGCCCGCGCGCAGCAGCTCGGCGTCACGCTCCTCTCCCTGGAGGAGCTGCTGGCCGAGAGCGACTTCATCACGATCCACATGCCGAGGACCCCCGAGACGACGGGCATGATCTCGGACGATCAGCTGGCGCTGATGAAGCCGTCGGCGTTCATCGTGAACGTGGCCCGCGGCGGCCTCATCGACGAGGACGCGCTGCACCGCGCGCTCGTCGCGAAGACCATCGCCGGCGCCGGACTCGACGTGTTCGTGAAGGAGCCGCCGACCGGATCGCCGTTGCTCGCCCTCGAGAACGTGGTCGTCACTCCGCACCTCGGGGCCTCGACCGACGAGGCGCAGGAGAAGGCCGGCGTCTCGGTCGCCCGCTCGGTGCGCCTCGCGCTCTCGGGCGAGCTCGTGCCGGACGCCGTGAACGTCGCCGGCGGCGTGATCGACGAGTACGTGCGCCCCGGCATCCCGCTGGTCGAGAAGCTCGGCCAGGTCTTCTCGGGCCTCGCGGACTCGCCGGTCACCTCCATCGACGTCGAGGTGCGCGGCGAGCTCGCCGGCTACGACGTGAAGGTCCTCAAGCTGGCGGCTCTCAAGGGCGTGTTCACCAACGTGGTCTCGGAGACGGTGTCCTACGTCAACGCGCCGGTGCTCGCGGAGCAGCGCGGCATCGAGGTGCGCCTGATCACCGAGCCGGTCTCGGACGAGTACCGCAACGTGATCACGCTGCGCGGCGCGCTCTCGGACGGCTCGCAGATCTCGGTCTCGGGCACGCTGACCGGCACCAAGCAGGTCGAGAAGATCGTGGCGATCAACGGCTACGACGTCGAGGTCCCCCTCGCGAAGCACCTCGTCGTCATGAGCTACGTCGACCGCCCCGGGATCGTCGCGGTCTACGGCCATGAGTTCGGCGACGCCGCGGTCAACATCGCGGGCATGCAGATCGCGCGCACCGAGGCGGGCGGCAAGGCGCTCTCGGTGATCACCATCGACTCTCCCGCCCCCGACGGCCTGCTCGAGAAGGTCCGCGTCGCGATCGACGCCGACCTCATGCAGGAGATCGACATCACCGAGCAGTGAGCACGCGGCGGTTCGCTCAGGTCGACGTCTTCGGCGCCGCGCCGTTCCGGGGCAACCCGGTGGCGGTCGTCGTCGACGGCGACGGCGTGGGCGACGCCGCGATGGCGGAGTTCGCGCGCTGGACGAACCTGTCCGAGACGACCTTCCTCCTCCGCCCGAGCGACCCCGCGGCCGACTACCGGCTGCGGATCTTCACGCCGGGCGGGGAGCTGCCCTTCGCCGGGCACCCGACCCTCGGGAGCGCGCACGCCTGGCTCGCGGCCGGAGGGACGGCCCGCGCGGCGGGGGAGCTCGTGCAGGAGTGCGCCGCGGGTCTCGTCCGACTGCGGGTGACGGAGGAGGGCATCGCCTTCGCCGCCCCGCCCCGCCGGCGGACCGGACCGGTCGACGAGGCGACGATCGAGCGGGTGGCTGCGGCTCTGCGGATCCCGCGCGCGGAGATCCTCGACCACGAGTGGGTCGACAACGGTCCCGGCTGGCTGGCCGTGCGGCTCGCATCGGCGGAGCAGGTCCTCGCGCTGCGGCCGGACCAGGCTCTCCTCGCCGGGCTCCCCCTCGGCGTCGTGGGCGAGCATCCGGCGGGAGGCGAGTGCGCGGTCGAGGTGCGGGCGTTCATCCCCGACGCCGGTGTGTCCGAGGATCCGGTGACGGGGAGCCTCAACGCGGGGATCGCCCAGTGGCTGATCGGCAGCGGCGTGCTGCCCGAGCGCTACACGGCCGCTCAGGGGGCGGCGCTGGGCCGAGCCGGGCGCGTGCGCGTCGAGAGCACGGACGGCGCGATCTGGATCGGCGGCGCGACGGTGACCCTGATCGACGGCGTCGTCGAGCTGTAGCGGGTCCGCCGGGGCGGCGCGGTTCAGCTCCCGAGGAGGCGCTGGACGACCGCGAGGACGTCCTCGGCCTCGCCGCGCGACTGCGAGCCCGTGGGGAGCAGGGCGGAGTTGTAGTAGAGCCCGTCGCTCATCAGGACGATCGCCCGGGCGACGAGCGGGTCGCCCACGGCGTCGGCGACCACCTCGTTCCAGCTGTCGTGGATCCGCGCGAGGCCCCCGCTGGCGCGCTCGTCGTGCCCCTGCGCGATGCGCGACACGGCGAGGATCGTGCGGTCGAAGGCCGAGTCGGCGGCGAAGGAGGTGCGCAGCAGGTAGGCGACCACGCCCTCGGGAGCGGCGAGGCTCTGCGCGACGTCCGCCTCCCGCCGCGCGTCGAGGCGCTGCAGGAGCCCGTCGACGAGGGCGTCCTTCGAGGGGAAGTGGTAGAGCAGCCCGCCCTTGGAGACTCCGGCCTCGCGGGCGACGGCGTCGAGGGTCGCGGCGCGCTCGCCCTGCTCGATGAGGAGCTGCTCGAACGCGTCGAGGACGCGGTCGCGGGCGGGGGCAGGAGGCACGGCGACCATCCTACGGCGGATCAGTGGCGACTGTACCGGCTGGACGGTATACTCTCTCCGTTCTCCTCTGAAAGGTCGTCCCCGTGTCCGCGCGCACCGCTCCCGTCTCCACCCACGACACCGCCGGCGCCGCCGACCGGGTCGGGCGACGCGCCTGGGTGGCGCTCGCGGTGCTGATGCTCCCGGTGCTGCTGGTCTCGGTCGACAACACGGTGCTGAACTTCGCGCTCCCCTCGATAGCCGAGGATCTGGGCCCCTCCGGCACCGAGCTGCTGTGGATCGTCGACGCCTACCCGCTGGTGCTCGCGGGCCTGCTGGTGGCGATGGGCAGTCTCGGCGACCGCGTCGGGCGGCGGCGCCTCCTGCTGGTCGGCGCGGTCGGCTTCGCCGCCGTCTCGGTCGTGGCCGCGTTCGCTCCCACCGCCGCGGCGCTCATCGGCGCCCGCGCGGCACTGGGCTTCTTCGGCGCGATGCTGATGCCCTCGACGCTCTCGCTCCTGCGCAGCGTCTTCCCCGACCGCGACCAGCGCCGCCTCGCGATCGCCATCTGGGCGACCGGCTTCGCCGTGGGCTCGGGCATCGGCCCTCTGGTCGGCGGCGTGCTGCTCGAGCACTTCCCCTGGGGGTCGGTGTTCCTGCTCGCGGTGCCCGTGCTGCTCCCGCTGGTCGTCCTGGTGCCGATCCTGGTGCCGGAGTCGCGCGACCCGCAGCCCGGCCCGGTCGACGTGGTCAGCATCCTGCTGTCGCTGGCGACCATGGCGCCGGTCGTCTACGCGGTCAAGTCCTTCGCCGAGCACGGGATCGACGCGGTCGGCGTCGCGGCGCTCGTCGTGGGCGTCGTCTCGGGAGCTCTGTTCGTCCGCCGCCAGCAGCGCCGGGCCTCGCCGATGCTCGATCTCTCGCTCTTCCGCCGCGGCTCGTTCAGTGCGGCGATCGTGGTCAACCTCCTCAGCGTCACCGCGCTGGTCGGCGGGCTCTTCTTCCTCTCGCAGCACCTGCAGCTCGTGGTCGGGCTCTCGCCCCTGGAGGCGGGCCTCGTGCTCGTGCCGGGCCTCGCCGTGATGATCCTGGCCGGGCTCGGCGTGGTGCCGATCGCGCGCCGCGTCGCTCCGCGCCTCGTCGTCCCGGCCGGACTGCTGGTCTCGGCCGTCGGGTACATCCTGCTGGCCCTCGGCAGCGGGGCGCCCGGAGGAGCGTCCGCGCTCACCGTCGCCGTCGCCTTCGCGTTCCTCGGCCTGGGCATCGGTGCGGCCGAGACGGTGTCGAACGAGCTGATCCTGGCCAACGCGCCCGCCGACAAGGCCGGTGCGGCCTCCGCCGTCTCCGAGACCGCCTACGAGCTCGGTGCCGTCCTCGGCACCGCGACGCTCGGCACGGTCCTCACCGCCGTGTACCGCGGGGGAGTCGTGCTGCCCGAGGGCCTCGACGCCGCGCAGGCGCAGCGGGCCGGGGAGACCCTCGGCGGCGCCGTCTCGGTCGCCGGCGAGCTGCCCGCCGACTCCGCCGCGAGCCTCGTCGCGTCGGCGAGCGCGGCGTTCGATTCGGGCGTCGGCTGGTCGGCCTGGCTCGGTGTCGTCCTCGTGCTGGCCGCCGCCGCGGTCGGCGCCTGGCGACTCCGCCGGAGCTGACGCTCCTCCTCTCCTCCCGAGGGAGGCCGCCCGGGACGCGCAGCGCCTCCCGGGCGGCCCTCGCCAGCCCGACGGGGGGCGCGTGCCCCGGACCGCGGCGCGGGCGGGCCGCGAGTACGCTGGGGGGACTCCGACCCCGTACGCCTGAGGACCGCCATGCCCCGCACCGTGAAGCTCGCCGTCATCCCCGGAGACGGGATCGGGCCCGAGGTGACCGCCGAGGCCGTCAAGGTCCTCGACGCCGTCACCGCCGACTCCGACCTGGTGCTCGAGACGACCACCTTCTCGCTCGGCGCCGCCCGCTACCTCGAGACCGGCGACGTCCTCACCGACGAGGACCTCGCGGCGATCGCGGGGCACGACGCGATCCTTCTGGGCGCCGTCGGCGGAGCACCGGGCGACCCGCGCCTCCGGGACGCGAACATCGAGCGCGGGCTGCTCCTGCGGCTGCGCTTCGAGCTCGACCACTACGTCAACCTGCGGCCCACCCGTCTCTACGCGGGCGTCGCCTCGCCGCTCGCGGCTCCCGGCGAGGTCGACTTCGTGGTCGTCCGCGAGGGCACGGAGGGCCCCTACGTCGGCACCGGCGGCTCGATCCGGCAGGGCACCCCGCACGAGGTCGCCAACGAGGTGTCGGTCAACACCGCCTACGGCGTCGAGCGCGTCGTCCGCCACGCGTTCGAGCTCGCCCGCGCGCGTCGCTCCCGGCTGACGCTCGTCCACAAGACGAACGTCCTCGTCTTCTCCGGCTCCCTCTGGAAGCGGATCGTCGACGAGGTGGGGGCCGCCTTCGAGGACGTGGCCGTCGACTACCTCCACGTGGACGCCGCCACGATCTTCCTCGTGACCGACCCTGCTAGGTTCGACGTCATCGTCACCGACAACCTCTTCGGCGACATCCTGACCGATCTGGCCGGCGCGATCAGCGGCGGCATCGGACTCGCGGCCTCGGGCAACATCAACCCCGACGGCGCGTTCCCCAGCATGTTCGAGCCGGTCCACGGATCCGCGCCCGACATCGCCGGACGGCAGCTCGCCGACCCGACCGCCGCGATCCTCTCGGCCGCGATGCTGCTGGACCACCTCGGCCGGAGCGACGAGGCCGCCCGCGTCACCGCGGCCGTGACCGCCGACATCGAGTCGCGCGACGGCACCCCGCGCTCCACGGCCGCGATCGGCGACTCCGTCGTCGCCCGCCTCCGCTGATCCCCCGCAGAAGGACACCACCACGATGAGCACCGACTCCGCCCCCGCCGACCTCGCCTTCGAGGTGACCGCCGCCCCCGCGCCCCGCTCCGCCGAGGAGCGCGCCCGGATCCTCGCGAACCCCGGCTTCGGCATGCACTTCACCGACCACATGGTCGGCCTCCGCTGGACCCGCACGGACGGCTGGCACAGCGCCCGCGTCGAGCCCTACGGCCCGCTCGCGCTCGACCCCGCCGCCGCCGTCCTGCACTACGCGCAGGAGATCTTCGAGGGGATGAAGGCCTACCGCCACGAGGACGGCTCCGTCTGGACCTTCCGCCCGGAGGCGAACGCGCGCCGCCTGCAGCGCTCGGCCCGCCGCCTCGCGCTGCCGGAGCTCCCGACGGACCTCTTCGTCGAGTCGCTGCGGCAGCTGATCGCGGTCGACGGCGACTGGGTCCCCTCGGAGCCGGAGACCAGCCTCTACCTGCGCCCGTTCATGTTCGCGCAGGAGGCGTTCCTCGGCGTGCGCGCGGCCGAGGACGTCGGCTACTACGTGATCGCCAGCCCCGCCGGCGCCTACTTCTCGGGCGGCGTCGCCCCCGTGTCGATCTGGCTCTCCACCTCCTACGCCCGGGCGGGCAAGGGCGGCACGGGAGCGGCGAAGACGGGCGGCAACTACGCCTCCTCCCTCCTCCCGCAGCAGGAGGCCTACAGCCACGGCTGCGCGCAGGTCCTCTTCCTCGACTCGCAGGAGTCGCAGTGGATCGAGGAGCTCGGCGGCATGAACGTGGTGCTGGTGAAGAAGGACGGCACGCTGGTCACCCCGGAATCGGACTCGATCCTCGAGGGCATCACGCGCGACAGCGTCCTGCAGCTCGCCGAGGACCGCGGCCACCGCGTCGAGCGGCGCCGCGTGAGCATCGACGAGTGGCGCGACGGAGTGGCCTCCGGCGACGTGGTCGAGGTGTTCGCCTGCGGGACCGCCGCCGTGATCACCCCGATCGCCGAGCTCAAGGGCGAGGGCTTCTCCGTCGGCCGCGAGGGCGCGCCCGCCGGGGAGCTCACGATGTCGCTCCGCGAGGAGCTGACCGGCATCCAGTACGGACGCCGCGAGGACACGCACGGATGGATGACGAGGCTGGACGCATGAAGATCGCACGATTCGCCACGCAGCGCGACGGGGACAACGGGGGAGCGATCCACTTCGGGATCGTGGACGAGGACGACCTGGTCGTGCTCGCCGGCGACCCGATGTTCGCCGGGTTCGACACCACGGGGGAGCGCATCCCGATCGCGGAGGCGAAGCTCCTCGCGCCGGTGATCCCGCGCTCCAAGATCGTCGGCATCGGGAAGAACTACGCCGACCACGCGGCCGAGATGGGCGGCGACGCCCCGGCGGAGCCGCTGGTGTTCCTCAAGCCGAACACGTCGGTCATCGGCCCGGACGAGGCGATCGTCCTCCCCGAGGACAGCCAGCAGGTGGAGTTCGAGGGCGAGCTGGCGATCGTGATCGGCGCCGTGGCCCGCAACGTCCGCGCGGAGGACTACGAGGACGTGGTCTTCGGGTACACCATCGCCAACGACGTCACTGCGCGCGACCTCCAGCGCTCCGACGGCCAGTGGGCGCGGGCGAAGGGCTACGACACCTTCTGCCCGCTCGGCCCGGTCATCGAGACCGAGTTCGTCTGGAACGAGAGCGCGATCGAGACCCGCGTCAACGGGCGAGTGCAGCAGTCGGGCAGCACCGGCGACATGATCCACGGGGTGCCCGAGCTCGTGGCCTACGTCTCGCGCATCTTCACGCTGCTCCCCGGGGACGTGATCCTCACGGGGACGCCCGCCGGCGTCGGGCCGATCGCGAACGGGGACACCGTCGCGGTGGACGTCGAGGGCATCGGCACGCTGTTCAACCCGGTGGTCGTCCGGCGCTGAGCCCGGGCCCTCCTCCGCGGAGGGACGAGCGCCTCCGGCCCGCGCGGATCCTCGGATCCGGCGGGCCGGACGCGTCCGAGCGGGACGTCAGTCGGCGCTCGCCGGGTCGCTGCCGACCGCGCCCTCGGTCTCGTCCGGCAGGTCGGCGTCGCCGGAGACGGTGTCCCCTCCGCTGTCGCCGTCGGTCACGGCGTCCGTGACACCGCGGTCGATCGCGGTGCCCCCGGGAGCGGCCCCCGCGGCGGAGGCGTCGGCCGCGTCCTCGCCGGGCAGCACCGTCTGCGCGCCGCCGGTGTTCGGAACGGCGTCGCCGCCGGATCCGGGAAGGTCCTCGTTCACGTTCTGGTCGGCCATGTCGGCTCCTCTCGTCGGGGCTCCAGCCCAGCACGCGACGGGCCCCTCCGCAGGACGTTGACAGCGCGGGGACGAGGGGGCAGAGGCGGGCCGCGAGGCCGGGCGACGCGCCTTCACCGTGCTCCCCGGCGCTGTCAAGCGGACTGCCTCCGGGGCCGTCTGGTCGTAGCGTCGAGCTATGAACTCCTCCCGCACCGACTCCGTCAGCCGCATCGCCCGGGAGGACTTCGGCTGGTCGTCGCTGCTCCCCGGTCAGCGCGAGGCGATCGAGTCGGCGGCCTCCGGGCGCGACACGCTGCTGGTGCTGGCGACGGGCGGCGGCAAGTCCGCGGTCTACCAGATCGCCGGAGCCGAGCGCGGCGGCGTCGTCCTGGTCGTCTCCCCGCTCGTCGCCCTGCAGGCCGACCAGCTCGCCGCGATCGAGGCGGCTCCGGCGGCCCCGCCCGCCGTCGCGATCAACTCCTCCCAGGGCGCCGCGGCCGTCGCCCGCGCCTGGGACCGGATCGACGAGGGCGGCCCGCTCTACGTGCTCCTGGCGCCCGAGCAGCTCGCCAAGCCCGAGAACGTGGCGCGCCTGGCGGCCGCGGGAGTGTCGCTCCTGGTCGTCGACGAGGCGCACTGCGTCTCCTCCTGGGGCCACGACTTCCGCCCCGACTACCTCCGCCTGGCCGATGTGCGCGGCGAGCTCGGCGACCCGCCGGTGCTCGCGATGACCGCCACCGCCTCCGGGCCGGTGCGCGACGAGATCATCGAGCGCCTCCGGATGACCGACCCCGAGATCCAGGTGCACGGCGTCGACCGTCCGGAGATCCGGCTGGTGGTGCACCGCCACGAGAGCGAGAACGAGAAGCGCGCCGCCGTGGTCGAGGAGGCCCGCAGCTGGACGGCTCCGGGCCTGGTCTACGTCGCCACCCGCAAGGAGACGGAGGCCTACGCGGCCGACATCGCGGCGGAGGGGCGCCGGGTCGCGGCGTACCACGCCGGACTCAAGGTGTCCGAGCGCAAGGTCGTGCACGAGCAGTGGCGCGCCGGCGAGCTCGACGTCGTCGTCGCGACCTCGGCCTTCGGGATGGGCATCGACCGGGCCGACGTCCGCTTCGTGCTGCACGCGACGACCACCGAGTCGCTCGACGCGTACTACCAGGAGATCGGCCGCGCGGGCCGCGACGGCGAGCCGGCGACGGGCGCGCTGCACTACCGCGCCGAGGATCTGGGTCTCCGCCGCTTCTTCGCCAAGCGCTCGGTCGACAAGGCCGCGCTGCGCGTGATCTGGGCGGCCGTCTCGGAGCAGCCGGGGCTCGACTCCGCGGCTCTCGCGAAGGAGCTGGGGAAGCCGGCCCGCACGATCGCCCGGATCGTCAACGATCTCGCGGACGCGGGGCTGGTGGAGACCGGGTCCGGTCTGCGCGCCACGCGCGAGGCCTCGGGCGACGAGGCCGTGCACGCGGTGAAGGAGGCTCTGGCCTCCCGCGAGCGGATCGCGGAGTCGCGCCTGTCGATGATGCGCGCCTACGCGGAGACCAGCCAGTGCCGCCGCCGAGTCCTGCTGGACTACTTCGGCGTGGAGTCGGCCGAGTGGTGCGGCAACTGCGACGGCTGCGAGCGGCACGAGGCGAGCGGCGAGACCGTCGAGGCGCCCGTGGACGCCCCTCTGAGCGTCGACGAGTCGGTGGAGCACCGCGAGTGGGGCGCCGGCACCGTGATGAGCGTCGAGGCCGACCGGGCGACGATCTTCTTCGAGTCCGAGGGCTACAAGGTGCTGTCGTTCCAGGCGCTCGAGTCCGGCGTCCTGCGCGAGCGCGAGCACGCCTCCGCCTGACCCCGGCTCTCCGCGCCGGCCGATCGCCGATCGCGGGACGCCGCTCCGGTACGGCAGGCACGGCGTGCCGTGTACCGGAGCGGCGTCCCGCGGAGGGGGTCAGACCTTCGAGACGGCCGAGCTCACGTCGGTGGGCTTCTCGTAGTCGCCGTCCGGGATCGCACGGAGGGCCTCGAGGACGTCGCCGTCCGCGCCCTCCTTCTCGGCGGTCTCGACGATCGTGTCCTTCGAGGCGGGGTAGTCGATGCCCGAGAGGTACTTCTGGATCTGGATCGGGTTGGGTGCGTCCATCGTGCTGTCCTTTCGTCGCCTTGCTGAGTGTTACGAGTGCTCTTCGGCGAAGAGCCGGTCGAAGGCGTCGACGCGCCGGTCGGTGACCGTCGTGGGCGTCTCGAGGTGCACGGCGCCGCTGGGCACGAGGCCCGCGCCGCCGAAGCGCTCCATGACGCGCCACTGCGCGGCGACGTCCTCACCGCTGTGCTCCGGGGGCAGCTGCTCCCAGAAGTCGAAGCCGCCGACGGCTAGGAGGGCGTCGCGGCGGTAGAGGACGCACGCGCCCAGCCAGGCGACCCGGTACGCGCGCCAGGCGCCCTCCGGGACGTCGAGGCGGGCGGCGACGTGCGTGAGATTGGCCGCGTTGTGCAGCGGCCAGCGGTCGAACTCCGGGGTTCCGCGCCGCACCCGCTCGGGGTCCACGCGCTCCTCCCAGGTCTCGAACGACTCGGTCTCGTGCGGGCGCACGTCCTCGAGGTAGGACAGGCCCTGCACCGCGGAGCCGACGAAGCCGCAGTCGAGGCGCTCGAGGGCCTCGTGCAGCCGCGAGAGCGTGCCCGGCTCGAGCCACACGTCGTCGTCGAGGAAGAGGACGGCCGGGGCGGTGGCGAGGGAGAGGAGGTAGTGCCTCTGCTCCGCGAGCCCGCGCCGGGGCAGGTGCCGGCGCACCACCGGAGCCCGGCCCTGCGCCTCCAGCACGCGCAGCATCGCGAGGATCGTCGGGTCGCTCTCGGCGACCGCGTCGTCGGACTGGTCGCTGACGATCACGCGGAAGGGCGGGTCGTCCTGGGCGGCGAGTCCGGCGAGCGTGGCGGCGAGCTCGGCACGGCGGCCGACCGTCGGCACCAGCACGTCGATCAGCGGCTGCCGGGGAGCCTCGGGGACCCCCCAGCGCCCGGACCACCGGCGGCTGGTCACGGCGCGGCCGATCGGATGCGCTGGACCATCTCGGTCGTGGAGTGCTCCGAGACGTAGCCGACCGTGGTGACGACGCCCCCGTAGGAGCGGACGACGGCCGCCTCCGCGAGCATGTCGGGGTTGTAGTCCCCGCCCTTCACGTAGACGTCGGGCTGCACGCGCTCGAGCAGCGGGATGGGGGTGTCTCCGCCGAAGAGCGTCACGTAGTCGACGCAGCCCAGCTCGGCGATCACGCCCGCGCGGTCGCCCTCCGGGTTGATCGGCCGTCCCTCGCCCTTCAGCCGCCGGACGGAGTCGTCGTCGTTCACCGCGACCACGAGCACGTCGCCGAGCTCGCGGGCCTGGCGGAGATACGCCGTGTGGCCGCGGTGCAGGACGTCGAAGCAGCCGTTGGTGAAGACCACGCGGCGACCGCGGCGCGCCTGCTCCGCGAGGACCTCGACGAGGGCGTCCTCGCCGAGCACGACGGCGCCGGGAGCGGCGAGGGAGGCGAGCAGGTCGTCGCCCGAGCAGACGGAGGTGCCGGGGCGCTGCACGACCACGTCGGCGGCGGCCTGCGCCAGATCGACGGCGGTGGCCAGGGAGCGGCCGGCGGCTAGGGCGAGGGTGGCGGTCGCGGCGAAGGTGTCGCCGGCGCCGGACGCCTGCTTCTCCTCCGCGGGCTGAGCGAAGGTGCGGCTGACCGTGCCGTCGGCGTCGAGGGCGGTGGAGCCGTCCCGGTCGAGGGTGACCACGACGTGCCGGGCGCCCGAGCGCGTGCGCAGCTCCTCGGCGGCGTCGCGCACGGCGGCGGCCCGCTCCGTCCCGCGGCCGAGGGAGCCGCCGAGCAGCCGCTCCGCCTCCTTGGCGTTCGGGGTGACGAGGTCCGGCCGGGCGAAGGCCCAGTCGGCGAGCTCGTGCGCGTCGATCACGAGGAGGCCGGGGCGCCCGACGGCGAGCAGGCGCTCGACGGCCTCGCGGAGGATCCCCGAGCCGTAGTCGCAGACCAGGACGGCGTCGGCGCCCGCGGCGGCCTCGGCGGCGGCACCGGCGAGCAGGGCCAGCTCGTCGTCGGCCGGGCGGTGCGGGCCGGAGTCGACGCGCAGCATCACGCTGTCGCCGCCGACCACGCGGGTCTTGATCGTCGTCGCGGCGCCGGTGCGGACGACCCGGGAGGTGTCCAGGCCGGCCCGCTCGAGCGCGCGCACGAGCCGGTCGCCCTCGGAGTCGCGTCCGGCCACGCCGACCGTGCGGACGACGGCGCCCAGCGCGCGCAGGTTGGCGGCGGTGTTGGCGGCCCCGCCCGCGACGTCGACGACGTCCTCGAGCCGCAGGACCGGCGCGGGCGCCTCCCGCGTGACGCGCTCCGCCTCGCCGAGCCACCAGGAGTCGAGGATGAGGTCCCCGATCACGGCGACGACGGGCGGGCGCTCGTGGACGTGCGCCAGGAGGGCGCTCGCCCGCTGGAGCGCCGAGCCCTCGAGGCTCATCGCGCGCCTCCCGGCAGAACGGGCAGGCCGAAGTGCACGACCGTGGTGGTGGTCATCTCGTCGAGCAGCTCCGGGCCGTAGCCGAAGCCGGAGCCGGATGCTCCGCGGGGCTGGGCGCTGCCGCCCGGCGCTCCTCCGAAGACGCCGTTGACCTTGACTGTGCCGACCGGCAGCGTCGCCGCGGCGCGGTGCGCGTGCTCCATGTCGGCGGTGAGGATCGAGGCGGCCAGGCCGTAGGGGCTCGCGGCGGCCAGGTCCAGGCCCTCGTCGAAGGAGTCGACGACGCGGATCGGCGCGACGGGCCCGAAGGTCTCCTCCGTCATCACCAGCATCGACTCGGTGCAGTCGGCCAGGACGGTCGCGGGGTAGAAGGTGCCGTCCCCGGGGGTGCCGCCGGTGAGGGCGCGCGCGCCGCTGTCGAGCGCCTCCGTGACGTGCTCGTGGACGGCGTCGCGCATGCGGGCGTCGACGAGGCGGGGGAGCGGGCCCGCGCTCCAGCGATCGGCCTCGGCGACGAGCGCCGCCGTGAACGCCTCGGCGATGTCGCGGTGCACGTAGATCCGCTCGACGGAGGTGCAGATCTGGCCGGCGTTGGCGAAGGCGCCCAGCGCGGCCTGCTCGGCGGCCCAGACCGGATCGACGTCGCGGTCGACGACGAGCGCGTCGTTGCCGCCGTTCTCGAGGATCACGTGCGCGCCGGTGACGGCGGCGACCCGGGCGAGCGCGCGGCCGGTGGCGGTCGAGCCGACGTGGGCGAGGACGTCGACGCCCTCGGTGCGCGCCAGCTCGTCGCCGACCGCCCCGTCGCCCTCGACCAGGGTCAGCACGCCCTCGGGCAGCGCCTCGGCGAGGATGCTCGTGAAGAGGGCGCCCGTCCCCGGGCTGCGCTCGCTCGGCTTGTGCACGACGACGTCCCCGGAGACGATCGCGGCGCCCAGGAGGCCCGCGGCGACGGCGACCGGGTCGTTCCACGGAGTGAGGGCGAGAACGACACCGCGCGGGTGCGGCAGGGCGAGATCGACGTTGAGGGCACCTCCGCGCAGGCTCCTCCCGCGGTGCAGCGGGCCGAGCTCGGCGTACTGGAGCAGCGTGTCGACACCGGCGCGGACGCCGCCCAGGGCGTCGCCGGCGGGCTTGCCCGTCTCCTGCGTGTTGAGGTCGGCGAGCTCCTGCTCGCGCTCGGCCACGCGGTGGGCGGCGGCACGGAGCAGGGCGCCGCGCTCGGCGGGCGCGGTGGCGGCCCACGCGGGGAACGCGGTCCGCGCGCGGCGGACGGCGTCGGCGGCGGTCGTGGCGGGGGTCGTGATGTCGATGGTCACGGTCACCTCTCGGTCGGGGGCGCCCGCGGAGTGGCGGACGCATCCGTCCGGTACCCGGGTGGTGCGCGCCTAGACACGCCGCCTCGGGAATCCGCCCCCGGATCGGCGACGAGGGCTCGCCGCCGATCCGGTTTCGGATCGGTCCCGGCGGGGAAGTGGAGGAGTGCACCGTCCCCGGAGCGGCGCCCGCGCGCCCTCCGCACCTGAGAGGAACCCGTCGTGGTCGCCATCGCCCCCCTCCGAGAGCCCTTCGCCGGAGTCGAGAAAATCGCCGTCCTGCGCGGCGGCGGACTCGGCGACCTGCTGTTCGCGCTGCCCGCCATCGACGCCCTCGCGGCCGCCTACCCGGGAGCCGAGATCACCCTGCTCGGGACGCCCGCGCACCGGGTCCTGCTGACGGGCGTCGAGTCGCCGATCGCCGACGTCGAGATCCTGCCGGTGGCGCAGGGCGTGCGCGACGGAGAGGGGGAGGACCCCCGGGTCGTCGAGGACTTCACCGAGCGGATGCGCGCGCGCCGCTTCGACCTGGCCGTGCAGCTGCACGGCGGCGGGCGCTACTCCAACCCGTTCCTCCAGCGCCTCGGCGCGCGCCACACGATCGGGTCGCGCACCGACGACGCCGCGGAGCTCGAGCGCACGATCCCCTACGTCTACTACCAGCACGAGATGCTGCGGGCGCTCGAGATCGTCGGGCTGGCAGGAGCGCCCGCGACACGCCTCGAGCCGGCGCTCGCCGTGGATCCGGAGCGGCGGGACCGCCTCGCCGCGGCGCTGCCCGCGGGCGGCCCGCTGGTGCTGATCCACCCCGGCGCGACCGATCCCCGCCGGCGCTGGCCCGCCGCCTCCTTCGCCGCCGTGGCGACGGAGCTGCTGGCGGACGGCGCGCGCGTGCTGGTGGTGGGCGACGCCTCGGACGTGCCCGCCGCCGACGAGATCGTCGCCGGAGCGCCGGGAGCGGTCTCCTGGGCGGGCGTCGTGGACCTCCCGGACCTCGCTCCGCTGCTCTCGCTCGCCGACCTCGTGCTCGGCAACGACTCCGGACCCCGCCATCTCGCCGCCGCGGTCGGCGCTCCGACGGTCGGGGTCTTCTGGGTGGGCAACGCGATCAACGCCGCGGCCCTCGGGCGGCAGCGCCATCGGGTGCAGCTGAGCTGGACCACGCACTGCCCGGTCTGCGGGCGCGACGCCACGCAGGTCGGCTGGACCGCTCCGCGCTGCGAGCACGACGTCACGTTCGTCGGCGACGTGCGCGTCGAGGCCGTGCTCGAGGACGTCCGCGGGGTGCTCGCCTCCACCCGCTGAACCGCGAGACGCCACCTCGGTACGCGACGCGCCGGGGCGTGCGAACCGAGGCGGCGTCTCGCGGAGGGGGATCCGGGGCGCGCCCGGATCAGCGGATCACGGCCAGGACGGCTCCTCCTCGTGCGTGATGACGAGCTCGCGGACCTCGCAGCCGCGCGGCTGGCCGAGGACGAACATGACGGCGTTCGCCACGTTCTCCGGGTCGTTCAGCAGCGCGTCCGGACCCGGCTTGTACTGCTCGTCGCGGTCGTCGAAGAAGCGCGTCTTCATGCCCGACGGGATCAGCGTGGTCACTCCGATCTCGCCCTTGGTCTCGGCCGCGAGCGCGCGGGTGAAGCCGAGCACGCCGAACTTCGAGGCGCAGTACGCGGTCGCGTCCGAGACGGCCTTGATCGCGAGCGAGGAGGCGACGGTGACGACGCGGCCGTGGGTCTCGGTGAGGAAGGGCAGCGCCGCCCGGACGACGGCCGCGGTGCCGAGGAGGTTGACGGAGATGACGCGCTCCCACTGCTCCGGCTCCACGTCCACGAGGCGGCCGCAGCGGTCGATGCCGGCCGCGGTCACGACGGCGTCGAGCCCGCCGTGCTCGCGGGCGATCTCGACGACCGCCTTCTCGGCCTCGCGGGTCTTCGCGACGTCGACCTGGTAGGCGGCGACGCCCTCCTTCACCGACGAGACGTCGCGGTCGAGCACGATCGGGGTGCCGCCGGCGGCGGTGACCGCGGCGGCGACGGCCGCACCGAGCCCGGAGGCTCCTCCGGTGATCAGGACGCGGCCGATGGGGGTGGGAGTGGTGCTCATGGTTTCCTTCCGGGGGTGGTCTGCGGGCCTCGTGGGCCGCGGGTCAGCCGACGCGCGCGAGCGCGGCGGCGAGATGGGTGGTCGAGCGGCCCGGGTGGTACGGCACGGTCAGGACCCGGCCGCCCCACTCCGCCACCGTCGCCGTCTCGGGGAGGGACTCGGCGGAGTAGTCGCCGCCCTTCACCCAGACGTCGGGGCGGATGCGGCGCAGCGCCTCGTCCGGCGTGTCCTCGCCGAAGACCAGCACGGCGTCGACGCACTCGAGCGCGAGCAGCAGGTCGACGCGGTCGTCCTCGGGGATGATCGGCCGCGCCGCGCCCTTGAGGCGCCGGACGGAGTCGTCCGAGTTGAGGCAGACGATCAGGCAGTCGCCGAGAGCGCGTGCCGCGGAGAGGGTGCGGGCGTGGCCGGCGTGGAGCAGGTCGAAGCAGCCGCCCGTCGCGACCACCGTTCCTCCTGCCGCGCGGACGGACTCGGCGACGCGCAGGGCGTCCACCCCGCCGCCGTGGAGGGGTGCGGGGTCGGCGGGAGCGGAGAGGGAGGCGACCCCTCCCGCGAGGAGGTAGGCGCCGGCCGCGGCGACCGCCGCCTGCACCGCCTCCGAGGTGCTCGCACCCTCGGCGAGGGCGACGGCGGCGGAGGCGGCGAACCGGTCGCCCGCGCCGCACGGGTCGGTGGGCGGCACGGCGACGGCCGGTGCGACGACCGGGACGCCGGCGCCGCGGGAGCGCAGCAGGGCGCCGGAGGATCCCATCGTCACGGTGACCGCACCGCAGCCCCAGCGCTCGAGGAGGGTGGTCGCGGCGGACTCGGCGCGCGTCACTCCGCGGCCGACGGCTCCCGAGAAGACGGTGGCCTCGGCCAGGTTCGGGGTGGCGAGGGAGGTGGCGGCGACCGGCTGCGAGCCGCGCGGGTGCGGATCCCACACCAGCGGCACGGTGAGCGCGTCGAGCGCCGTGCGGAGCGACGGCTCCTCGGTCAGGCGGCGGCCGTAGTCGGCGACGATCACCGCGTCGGCGTCGGCGAGCGCGGCGAGCATCGCGTCGGTGACGCCGGGGACGGGCGGCGTCTCGCAGCCGCGGTCGATCCGCACGACGGCCTGGCCGGAGGCGGCGACGCGGGTCTTCACCGGCGTCGCCGCTCCCGAGGGCCCGGCGACCAGGCGGACGCCGGACAGCTCGGCGCGCAGCTCCGCCACGTCCGGATCCGAGTCCTCGGCGAGCGCGGTCACCAGCGTCACCTCGTGCCCGTCGCGGGCGAGCATCAGGGCGACGAGTCCGGCACCGCCGGCGCGGGCGCTGCGGGCCGACACGTCGACCACGGGGACGGGGGCGTCCGGGCTCAGCCGCTCGGCGGGTCCGGAGAGGTCGACGTCGAGCATCACGTCGCCGACGACGACGAGGCGCAGGCGGCTCACGAGGCGGCCGCCGTCCGCGCGCGGATGCGGTGCTCGAAGGCCCGGCAGAGCGCGTGCACGAGCACCAGCTGCGCCTCCTGCACGTTGGAGCCGTGGCCCTCGAGGGCGATCGCCTCGTCGCAGAGCTCGGTGAGCGGGTTCGGCCCCTCGCCGGTCAGCGCCCACGACCGGGCGCCCGCCGCACGGGCGGCCTCCGCGGCGTGGAGGAGGTTCGCGCTGCGTCCGCTGGTGGAGAGCAGCACCACGACGTCCCCCGCCCGGGCGTGCGCGGTGACCTGGCGCGAGAACACGTGGTCGAAGCCGTAGTCGTTGCCGATCGCGGTCAGGCTCGACGTCTCGGCGTGCAGCGAGATGGCGGAGAAGGGGACGCGGTCGCCGTCGAAGCGGCCGACGAGCTCGGCGGTGAGGTGCTGCGCCTCGGCCGCGGAGCCGCCGTTGCCCGCGGCGAGCAGGCGCGCGCCGGAGTGCAGGCGGTCGGCGAGCTCGACGCCCCAGGCGGCGATCCTGTCGGAGTGGCGCTCCAGCTGCGCGACCGCGTCGAGCGCGCGCGCCACGTGGTCGTCGACGAGGCGCCGGGCGGCGTCGGCCGGGGTGTCCAGAACGGTGTCGATGGTCGCGGTGTCGATGGTCATCGTCGCGGAGCCGCCTTCCGGGTGGTGGGGGATGAGGGTGCGCTCGTGGCGCCGGTGAGGAGCGACTCGTCGCCGAGGCCGGCGAGGGTCGTGACGTAGGCGCGCTCGGTGTCGGCGGCGACGCGATCCCAGGAGTAGCGGGACTCGACGCGCTCGCGGCCGGCGGCCCCGTAGGCGCGGGCGCGGTCGGGGTCCTCCAGCAGCGAGCCGAGGGCGGCGGCCAGGGCGACCGGGTCGCGCGGAGGCACGTGGACCCCGGTGACGTCCTCGACCACGGTGTCGATCAGGCCGCCCACGGAGGAGGCGACGACCGGCACGCCGCAGGCCATCGCCTCGAGCGGAGTGATGCCGAACGGCTCGTACCAGGGCGCGCAGACCACGACGTCGGCCGAGCGGAGCATCGCGGGCATCTCGGTCTGCGAGAGCTGGCCGACGAAGTCGACGCGGTCCGCGACGCCGAGGCTCTCGGCCACGCCGTGCAGCCGCTGGTACTCGGGGTCCGCCGTCAGCGCGTCGCCGGAGCCGGAGCCCCCGACGACGACGAGCTCGGCGTCGTGGCCGGCCGCGACCAGGTGCGCGAGCGCCTCGATCGCGATGCCCATGCCCTTGCGCGGCACCAGGCGTCCGATGGTCATCAGCCGCGAGCGCTCGCCGCGGGGCGCGACCGGGCCCTCGACCGAGAACCGGTCGATGTCGACTCCGCAGGGCACCACCGAGATGCGCGAGGTCGGCACGCCGAGCCCCTTGAGCTCGAAGGCCTCGTCCGAGCAGGTGGCGACGACGCCGTCGGCCTTCTGACCCACTCCGGGCTCGAGCCAGGCGCGCTCCTCGGGGCTGGTGTCGAGCGCGCCCTGCTGGCGGCGCTTGACCACGCCCAGCGCGTGGAAGGTGTGGAGGACGGGCACGCGCCGACCCGTGGCTCGCTCCACCCGCTCGGAGGCGTCGAGCGCGGCGACCCCGGACATCCAGAAGTGGCTGTGCACGAGGTCCGGCCGCTCCTGCAGCCACTCCTCGGCGAGGTCGACGGCGAAGTCGCCCATGAAGGGCAGCAGCTCGTCCTTGGACACCCGGCGCGGCGGTCCGGCGTCGATGTGCACGACCTCGACTCCCGAGGTGAAGGGCACGCGCCGGGGGAGGGAGGGGTCGTCGCGGCGGGTGTAGACGACGACGCGGTGGCCGCGGCGGGCGAGCGCGTCGGCGAGCGCCGCCACGTGGACGTTCTGACCGCCGGCGTCGAC
>NZ_PSVI01000038.1:0-35214 GCF_002931415.1 Rathayibacter sp. AY1E8 | reverse complement strand
ACCCGCTCTGCGAGACGCACCCACCCTCCCCGGCCGACCGCGGCCGATCGACGACGAAGGAGGAGAGAGGCTCTTGAGCACCGCGCAACCGTCGATCCGCGTGTGAGCGGATCGTCGTGCGCGGTACGCGACCCGCTCTGCGGAACGCGACCACCCTCCCCGGCCGACCGCGGCCGATCGACGACGAAGGAGGAGAGAGGCTCTTGAGCACCGCGCAACCGTCGATCCGCGTGTGAGCGGATCGTCGTGCGCGGTACGCAACCCGCTCTGCGGAACGCGACCACCCTCCCCGGCCGACCGCGGCCGATCGACGACGAAGGAGGAGAGAGGCTCTTGAGCACCGCGCAACCGTCGATCCGCGTGGGAGCGGATCGTCGTGCGCGGTACGCGACCCGCTCTTCCAGCGTCCCCACCTCCTGAGACCGACCGCGGCCGATCGACGACGCCAGGAGGAGATCGGCTATGAGTGCAGCCGCAGCGCCGTCCAGAGCTCGGTGCGGGCGGAGACGTCGTCGAGGTCGAGGCCGAGGGCGCGCTCGACGGCGGTGATGCGGTTGCGGAGGGTGTGACGGTGCACGCCGAGGTCACGGGCGGCGGGCTCCCAGGCGCCGTTGCGGCGGAGCCAGACGCGGGCGCTCTCGAGCAGCACGGCTCCCTCCGGGGTCAGCAGCGGTGCGAGCATCCGGCGGGCGAGCGGTGCTGCTCCGGCGGCGGCGAGGAGCCCGATCATCCCCTCGGCGGCGACGTCCTCGAACCGGACCACCGGCCCGTCTCCTGTCCGCTCGGCGGCGCGCCGCGCCTCCTCGAGGCCCCGGTCCAGGTCGGACCAGCCGATCGGGGCGGAGGCGCCGGCGCTCGCGCCGTGCCGCTCCAGCACGGCGGTCAGCGGCCCGAGTCCGTCGGCGGCGGCCACGGCGACGAGCGAGCCGTCCCTCTCGGCGAAGAACAGGCGCGCGCCGTCCTCCTCCGCCACGACCTCCAGCTCGTCGAGGAGCGAGTCGCCGTGCACGGGCGCGTTCAGCACGACCACCCGCACGGGCTCGGCGGGCAGCGGGCTCCCCAGGCGCCGTGCGGTGCTCTCGGCGACGTCGAAGGCTCCCGCGGCCAGCAGCTCGAGCAGTCCGGAGCGCAGCTGCCGGCGGGAGGAGTCCAGCGCGCGCCGCTGCTCCAGCGCGATGCTCGCCAGGGCTATGACGCTCGCGACGAGGTCGCTGCCCGCCGGGTCCAGGGGCGTGCCGGTGCCCACGGCGAGCACCCCGCGCAGGTGGTCGCGGCGCCCGATCGTCTGCAGCGTCACTCCGCCGCCGTCGTCGAGTCGGAGTCCCGCTCGGCTGCCGCGGGTCAGGGCGTGCCTCGCGGCCGCGGCGACCGCCTCCTCCGCCGGCACGTCGAGCCGGGTGGGCAGGTGCACCCTCTGCCCGGCGGCGTCGTAGAGGGCGACCCAGCAGTCCAGCTGCCGCTCCAGCTCGGTGAGGATCGCCGCGAGCCCGTCCGGCCGCAGCGCCGCGCGGGCGACCCGCCGCTGCGCCTCGAGCGACCACTCCAGCCGCTCGCGCTGCTCCCGCGAGATCACGTCGGCGACGAAGCGGATGATCCCCATGAACGGAGTCAGGTCCGCCACCTCCAGCAGCGGCAGGCCCTGGCGCTCGCACGCCGTGACGAGAGCGGCGGGCACCTCGTCGTGCACGATGCGGGTGGCGAAGCCGAGCGCGCGGATGCCGCGGCCGCGCAGCCGGGCGACGTACTCCTCCGAGAACTCGGCGCTGTCGTGCCCGGTGAAGTGGACGCCGTCGGTCAGCAGCAGCTGGCCCGACTCGAGCCAGGGCGTCGGATCGACGAGGTCCGAGGAGTGCGCCCACACCAGAGGGGCATCGAGGTCGGCCTCGTCGTGGACGCCGGCGAGCACGCGGAGGCGGAAGGCCGGTTCGGCCAGAAGATCGCGGACGGTCGCGGGCATGCGCGGCTCCCTTCGACGTTCCGTCCATCGTAGGGTCCGCGGATCGACGGATCCGCACGCCCGCTCTCGAGGCGCGCGCGGCACGATGGAGACCATGACGTCCTCGACCGCCCCCACCGTCCGCGACAACGCCTCGGTCACCGCCGCCGACCGGTCCCGCGTGTTCCACTCCTGGTCGGCGCAGGGCGCGCTGAACCCGCTGCCGATCGCAGGCGGTCTCGGCGCCGAGGTCTGGGACGTCGACGGCACCCGCTACCTCGACTTCTCGAGCCAGCTCGTGAACGTCACCATCGGCTACCAGCACCCGAAGGTCGTCGCCGCCATCCAGGAGCAGGCGGGCGTCCTCACCACCGTCGGCCCCGCCTACGCGAACGAGACCCGCGCCGAGGCGGCCCGCCTGATCACCGAGCGGGCGCCCGAGGGCATGGAGAAGGTCTTCTTCACCAACGGCGGCGCGGACGCGAACGAGAACGCGATCCGCATGGCGCGGCTGTTCACCGGCCGCGACAAGGTCGTCTCGCTGTACCGCTCGTACCACGGCAACACGGGAGCGGCGATCGTCTCGACCGGCGACTGGCGCCGCATCCCGAACGAGTACTCCCGCGGGCACGTGCACGCCTTCGGGCCCTACCTGTACCGCAGCGAGTTCTGGGCCGAGAGCCTCGAGCAGGAGTGCGAGCGCGCCCTCCACCACCTCGAGCGCGTCGTGCAGGCGGAGGGGCCGGAGTCGATCGCCGCGTTCCTCCTCGAGACCATCCCCGGCACCGCCGGCGTGCTCACCCCGCCGCCCGGCTACCTCGCGGGTGTCCGCGAGATCGCCGACCGGTACGGCATCCAGCTGATCCTCGACGAGGTCATGGCGGGCTTCGGCCGCACGGGGGAGTGGTTCGCCTTCGACGCCTTCGACGTGCGCCCCGACCTGATCACCTTCGCGAAGGGCGTGAACTCCGGCTACGTCCCGATAGGCGGCGTCGTCATCTCCGATCCGATCGCCCACCACTTCGACGAGCGCGTCTTCCCCGGCGGCCTCACCTACTCGGGCCACCCGCTCGCCGCTGCCAGCGTCGTCGCGACGCTCGAGGCGATGGAGGAGGAGGGGATCGTCGACAACGCGCGCACCATCGGCTCGGAGCACCTGGCCCCCGGCCTGGCGGCTCTCGAGGCGAAGCACGACCTGATCGGCGAGGTCCGGGGCTCCGGAGTGTTCTGGGCTCTGGAGCTGGTCACCGATCGGGCCGCGCGCACCCCGCTGCCGGCGGCCTCCGTCGCCCGCCTCAAGGCCGACCTGCTGTCTCGCGGCCTCCTGCCCTTCACCGCCGACAACCGGATCCACGTGGTCCCGCCCGCCGTCATCACCCCCGCCGAGGTCGCCCGCGGCCTCGGCATCCTCGACGACGCCCTCACCGCCTTCAGCGGCTGACCGCACTCCGTGCCGCAGGCGGCGGCGTTCTCGCGAGGCGTGTCCGGGGATCGGTGGTTCAGCGGATCCGCGTCGCCGTGCGCGTCCCGCTCCTCGGGACCCGGCCGCGCGCTGGAGCCGACTGCGGGACGCCGCGCGGGGAGCGGCGTCCTCGCGAGGCGTATCCGGGGATCCGCGTTCCAGCGGATCCGCGTCGCCGTGCGCATCCCGCTCCTCGAGACCCGGCCGCGCGCTCGGGCCGACTGCGGGACGCCGCGCGGGGAGCGGCGTCCTCGCGAGGCGTATCCGGGGATCCGCGTTCCAGCGGATCCGCGTCGCCGTGCGCGACCCGCTCCTCGGGACCCGGCCCCGCGCTCGAGCCGACTGCGGGACGCCGCGCGGGGAGCGGCGTCCTAACCAGCGGCGCCATCGCGAGGCGTATTCGGGGATCCGCGTTCCAGCGAATCCGCGTCGCCGTGCGCGTCCCGCTCCTCGCGACCCGTCCCCGCGCTGGAGCCGACTGCGGGACGCCGCGCGGGGGGCGCCGTCGCGAGGCGTATCCGGGGATCCGCGTTCCAGCGGATCCGCGTCGCCGTGCGCGACCCGCTCCTCGGGACCCGGCCATGCGCTCGAGCCGACTGCGGGACGCCGCGCGGGGAGCGGCGTCCTAACCAGCACTGTGCAAGGCGAACGCCGTCACGAACCCGAGGACCGCGTACAGCCCGGTGAGCACGTCGTCGCGGTCGAACGCCTCGGGGATCATCGTGTTCGAGATCATGGCGAGGATCGCGCCGGCGGCGACGGTCGTCACGAAGGCCACGACCGCGCCCGGTGCGGCGGCGAAGACCAGGAAGCCGACCAGCGCCGCGGCGGCCGAGATCGCGGCGATCCCGCCCCAGACGGTGAAGACGTAGCGGGCGGAGCGGCCGTCGGCTTTCATGCCGACCGTCGAGGACAGTCCCTCGGGGAGGTTCGAGATCGCGACCGCGGCGACGATGGGCACGCTGATCGCCGCTCCCGCTCCGCCCTGGGCGACCGAGAGGCCGAGCACGATCGATTCGGGGACCCCGTCGATCAGGGCGCCGGCCGCGATGGCCGCGCCTCCTCCTCCGCCCGACCCCTTCGCGCTCTTGCGGTTCCCCGCGCCGGCGCGGGTGAGCAGCGCGTCCGCGCCGACGAAGACGACGGCTCCCGCGAGCGTGCCGAGGATCGTCGGGAGCAGTCCTCCGTCGTCCGCCGCCTCCTGCACGAGCTCGTAGGCGAGCGCCGAGATCAGCACCCCTGCTCCGAACGCGGAGATCGCGGCGGTGAGCTTCGGGGGCACGCGCACGAACCAGGCGAGCGCGGCGCCGATCAGGAGGGTGGCGCCGCCGATGGCGCCGCTGGCGAGGGCGAGGGTCCAGGGAGGCACGGCTCCACCCTGGCACCGGCGGCGTCCCGTCGCGGCGGGCTTGACGGGGGCGCTCCGGCGGCGCTCGACCCGCCTCCGCCGGCCCCGACAGCTGTCGTGCAGGCGTCGGGCCGCGATGCCCGGCCGATCCTCGGCGATGGAGGGCCGCTCGGGCCGGGCGTCCCCGTAAACTGCCGGAATGGCGGAGTTCAGCGCGAGTGTTTTCCAGAACGAGTTCCTCTCGGACGGCGCCACCGACGTGCACGCCATCGTCACGCTGACCGCGTCCGGCACGGGGGTCGCCGGGTCCGACGGGGCCGCGGCCGAGATCATCATCGTGGACTGCTCCGGATCGATGACCGGCGAGAACATGACGGCCGCCAAGCGCGCCGCCGCCGTGGCGGTCGACCAGATCCTGGACGGCACCTTCTTCGCCGTCGTGGCCGGATCCGAGCGCGCCGACCGCGCCTTCCCCTACCCCAACGCCACCGTCTCGATGGTGCGGATGGAGCCGGGGGCGCGGGCCGCGGCGAAGGAGGCGATCGGCTACCTCCAGGCCGACGGCGGCACCGCGATGGGCACCTGGCTGACCCTCGCCCGCCAGCTGTTCGCGACCGTGCCGGAGGCGACGCAGCGGCACGCGATCCTCCTCACCGACGGCAAGAACGAGCACGAGTCGCGGATGCAGCTGGACGCGGCGATCCGCGCGGCGTCGGGCGACTTCCAGTGCGACGTGCGCGGCGTCGGCTCCCGCTGGATCGTCGAGGAGGCGCGCACCATCGCGAGCGCCCTGCTGGGCACCGTGGGCCTGATCGCGAACCCGGCCGACATGGCCGCCGACTTCGAGTCGCTGATGCGGGCGTCGATGGGCCGGGGAGTCGCCAACGGCGAGCTCCGCGTCTGGACTCCGCAGGGCGCGCAGCTGCTCTTCGTCCGCCAGGTCGCGCCGAACCTCGAGGACCTCAGCTCCCGGCGGAACGCCGTGAACCCGCTCACCGGCGCCTACCCGACCGGCGCCTGGGGCGACGAGTCGCGGGAGTACCACGTGGCGGTCCGGGTCGCGTCGAAGCCGGTCGGCTCGGAGCAGCTCGCCGCGCGGGTGCAGCTCAGCGTGCGCGACGAGGTGGTCGCCTCCGCCCTGGTGAAGGCGCGCTGGACGGACGACTCCGCCCTGACCGCCCGCATCGACCCCGCCGTCGCCCACTACACCGGCCAGACCGAGCTCGCCTCCGCGATCCAGGACGGGCTCGCGGCCAAGGCGCGGGGCGACGAGGCGACCGCCACGGTCAAGCTCGGGCGGGCGGTGCAGCTCGCCTCCGTCACCGGGAACGACGAGGCGACCGCGAAGCTGCGGAAGGTCGTCGAGATCGACGACCCGAACGAGGGCACCGTGCGGCTCAAGCGCGGCGTGGACCGCCTCGACGAGATGGCGCTGGACACCGCGTCGACCAAGACCACGCGGGTGCGCAAGTGAGCTTCCGCTGCCCCGAGGGGCACACCTCGCAGTCCGGCGACTACTGCGACGTCTGCGGGGCGCCCATCGGTGCCGCTGCGGCCCCGTCGCCCGCTCCCGCCGCGCCGACCACCGCGATCCCGACCGGCCCCTCGGTCTGCCCGCACTGCTCGTTCCCGAACGAGCCCGGCGCCCTGTTCTGCGAGAACTGCGGCTACGACTTCACGACCGGCTCCCTCCCCGAGGCCGATCCGTTCACCTCCTCCGGCGCCGTCCGCGCTCCGGGCGAGGTCGGCGGCTCCGCGACGCCGTCGGGGGACCCGGCCCAGCACCTGGGCGAGGCGCCCGCGCCGCAGGCCGATCCCGCGGCTCCGACCGAGCTGGTCCCGGAGCAGGAGGCCGGCTTCGACACCCCCGTCGCGACCGCGCCGCCCGCCGCTCCGCCGACCGAGGTGATCCCGGAGGCCCCTGCACCCGAGGCCGCAGTCCCCGACGCGACACCCGAGGCCTCAGCGTCGGAGGAGGAGGCCGCGTCCGCGCCGGCCACCGGCTCCGCCCGCCCCGCCTCCGCCTCCGCGGACCCGGACCGCCCGTGGATCGCCGAGCTCTGGGTCGACCCGGAGTGGTACGCCGAGCAGCGCGCCGACGACCCGATGCCCTCGCCCGGCCCGCCCGCGACCGTCGTCCTCCGCGAGCGGACCCTGCTCGTCGGCCGCCCGTCCGTCTCCCGCGGCATCTCGCCGCAGGTGGACTGCGGCTCCGACTCCGGTGTCTCGCGGCGCCACTGCCAGCTGAGCACCGACGGCTACCGCTGGTGGGTCGAGGATCTGCAGTCGGCGAACGGCACGTACCTCGCCCCGGCCGGGGCGCCGCTCCCGCAGTCGCCGATCGCCGCCGGTCAGCGCCGCGAGGTCGAGGAGGGCGATCGGATCTACGTGGGCGCCTGGACGCGGATCGTGCTCCGTCCCGCGTTCCCGGGCGAGGCCTAGGGACCCGCGTCCGAACGGTCAGCGACCGACGAGCGCTCCGAGCATCCACGACAGTGCCGCGATCGCGCCGACGCCGACCACGCTCGAGCCGATGATCACGGAGCGCCGGATCCGTGCCGCGCGCGAGTCCGAGGCGGTCGGCGCGCCCGAAGCCGAGCCCGTCGTCATCCCGCCGCGGAGCCGGTGCGCGACGTCGTCGGCGGTCGGCCGCTTCTCCGGGTCCCGCTGCGTCATCGAGGTCAGCAGCGCCCGCCACTCCGCCGGCAGGGTGTCGGGCACGGAGGGGCTGCGGTGGAGGCGGGCGATCGCCGCCTCGAGGACGGTGCCCGAGTACTCCCGGTGACCGGTGATCGCCTCGAGGAGGACCAGGCCGAGGGAGAAGACGTCGCTCGCTCCGCTGATCGGCTCGCCCGCGACCTGCTCCGGGCTGACGAAGCTCGCGGTGCCGATCACGACGCCGTCGCTGGTCAGGCGGGAGCCGTCCATGAAGTGGGCCACGCCGAAGTCGGTGAGCTTGGCGGTGCGGGCGTAGCCGCTGGAGGCGACCTCGCTGACCAGGATGTTCGCAGGCTTCACGTCACGGTGCACGACGCCGCGCTCGTGCAGGTAGGCCAGGGCCTCGGCGAGCTGCGTGCCGATCGCAGCGACCTCCGCCGCCGGGAGGGGGCCGGACTCGAGCCGCGCCTCCATCGTGGGGTCGGCGACGAGCTCCATCACGACGTAGCGGCGGACCTCGCCGCCGAAGTTGTGCAGCCCCGCGTCGAAGAGGTTGACGATGCCCGGGTGGGCGAAGGAGCTCAGCATCCGCACCTCGCGCTCCTGGCGGGCCACGTCCTCGGGGTTCGAGGCCTCCGCGCGGAACACCTTCACGGCGACCTCGCGCTGCACGGTCTCGTCGCGGGCCCGGTAGACCGAGCCCATCCCGCCGGAGCCGATGCGCTCGATCAGGTAGTAGCGGCCGGCCACCTTCTGCTGGGCGGCGTTCGCGGCGACGGTACTCATGGCGATCCCGCCTTCCGCTCGAACGGTGCGCTCCGGAGCGCACGAGGTGGGCGCCTGCGACGACGGTACCGCGGGGCGGCGCCGGCCGGGTCGGCGGAACGGGGGGATTGACACTCCCGGCCCCGGACGGGGGGACGAATGGCCGCTCAGCGCACCGATCCGCACCCCCCGCCGCGAGGTCAGCGGAGGCCGCTGCGCGCGAAGCCCTGCACGAAGTAGCGCTGGAACACCAGGAACAGCACCACCATCGGCACGACGTTCACCAGGGCGAACGCCATGGTCGCTCCGTAGTCGCTGCCGAACTGCCCCTGGAGGAAGAGCAGCCCGATCGGGAGCGTGAACAGCGCGTTCTCCTTCAGGGCGATGAGCGGCCAGGCGAAGTCGTTCCAGGAGCCGAGCAGCGACATGAAGAAGAGCACGGCGATGAGCGGCTTCGAGAGGGGGAGGACGATGGCCGTGAACACGCGGAAGTGCCCGGCGCCGTCGATCCGGGCCGCCTCGATCAGGTCCCGCGGGATCGCGAGGATGAACTGCCGCGCCAGGAACAGCCCGAACGCCGATGCCGCCGTCGGCAGGATCACCGCCCAGTAGCTCCCGTAGAGGCCGAGGTCGGTGACGAGCCGGAACAGCGCCACCATGATCACCTGCACGGGCAGGGTGAGCGTCGACAGAGCCAGGAGGAAGAGCACGCCGGATCCGCGGAACCGCAGCTGCGCGAAGGCGTAGCCGCCGAGCAGGTTGATCGTCACGGTGATCAGGGCGGTGACCAGGCTGATCGCGAGGGAGTTGCCGAACCAGGTCGCCACGGGGAACGACGAGAACACCCGCTCGAAGTTCACCAGCGTCAGCTCGCGCGGCCAGAGGCGGAGGGTGCCGCCGAGCAGCTCGGACCGCGAGGAGAACGCGACGACGACCATCCAGTACAGCGGGAAGACGATGACCACCGAGACGCCGAGGGCGAGGGCGAGGCGTAGCAGGCGCGAGGTGCGCGACGTGCGGATCATTCGACGAGGTCCCTCGAGCGGTTGGTGCGCCACTGCACCGCGGTGAAGATCATGGTCAGGATCAGCAGCACGATGCCGATGGCCGCGGCGTAGCCCTGGTCGCGGGTGACGAAACCGGTGTCGTAGGCGTAGGTCACGAGCACCGAGGTCGCGTTCTGCGGTCCGCCGCCGGTGAGCACGAAGACGATGTCGAACACCTGGAACGAGTAGATGACGTTGAGGATGAGCAGGAAGAACGACGACGGGCCGACCAGCGGCAGCGTCACGTGGCGGAACTGCTGCCACGCGTTCGCTCCGTCGAGCCGGGCCGCCTCGTAGAGCGCCGGGTTCACCCCCTGCAGCCCCGCCAGGTAGATCAGCATGTTGAAGCCGGTGCGCCACCACAGGGTGACGAGCACCACGGAGACGAACGCCGCCGCTCCGCCGGACTGCCAGGCGATGCGGGGGAGGCCGATCGTCTGGAGCATGCCGTCGAGCACGCCGCTGTTCTCGTCGAAGATCAGCACGCCCATCAGCGCCGTCGCCACGCCGGAGACCGCCATCGGCAGGATGAGGATGCTGCGGAACACCGGACGCGCGGGCAGCACCGAGTTCATCAGCACCGCCGCGCCGAGGCCCAGCGCCATCGAGAGCGGGGTCACGATCAGGGTGAACAGCGCCGTGTTCAGCGTCGAGCGCCAGAAGAGGCCGTCGCCGAGCAGCCGCGCGTAGTTGTCGAGCCCGACGAAGACGCCGTCGCCGAAGCCGTTCGTGCGCTGGAAGCCGATCAGGAACGCGCCGCCCAGGGGGACGAACACGAACAGGCCGAGCATCAGCAGGTTCGGCGCGAGGAACGCGTAGGCGGCCGCCGTCTCGCGGGCGGGGGCGCGGGAGGTGCGCCGGGGGCGGGCGGTCACCGCCTCCGGCGCGAGGACCGACCGGCTCACTGCGTCGCGGCCGCGATGCCGGAGGTGAGGCCGGCGATGGTGTCCTCGGTGCTGCGCCCGCCGACGAAGGCCTGCTCCAGCTGCTCCTTGAGCACCGTGATGATCGCGGCCATGTCGGGCGAGGCGACCTGCGCCGAGTCGGACGCCTGGACGGTGCCCGCCTGGCCGAGGAACACCTCGGCGAGCTCGGGGCGCACGGCGAACTCGATGCCCGACTCCGTGAGGTCGCGACGGGTGGGGAGGAGGGAGGCGCCGGCGCAGAAGTCGCGCATCGCCTCCTCCTCCGTCACGAACGCGAGGAAGGAGGCGGCCAGCTCCGGGTTCTTCGCGGCCTTGGTCGCGACGAGGGCGTTGCCGCCGAAGTCGCCGCCTCCGCGCACGTTGCGCGGGGAGTAGGTGGCGCCCCACTCGAAGTCGAGGGTGGAGTCGGCGTCGGGGATGAGGAACGCGCCGGCGAAGGTCATCGCGGTGGTCTGCGAGTACCAGAGGTCGCTGGCGTAGGTGGTCGCCTGCACGGAGCTGCTCGGCGGCACGAGGCCGTCGGTGAAGAAGCTGCGGCTGAAGTCGATCGCGGCGCGGCCGGCGGCGGAGTCGATCGCGGGACCGGACAGGTCCTCGGCGAGGAAGCGGCCGTCGGCCTGGAACAGCAGGCTCAGCCAGCGCGTGACGCCGTTGCCCTGCCAGTTGTAGGCGAAGGGGTAGCGCTCGGCGGGGAGCGAGGCGCGCAGCTTCCGCCCGACCTCGGTGAACTCCTCCCAGGTCCACGCCTCCTCGGGCGAGGAGGGGAAGGAGGTGACGCCCGCGTCGGCCAGCACCTGCGTGTTGTAGAGGATCAGCGAGGTGTCGGTGTGGTGGGGGACGCCGAAGGGGCTCCCGCCGCTCTGCACTGCGGCCCAGGCCGGATCGGTGAACCGCTCGGCGACGTCGGAGTCGAGGAAGCCCGACAGGTCCAGGAGCTGGTCGCGGCCGGCGTAGCTGCCGAACGTGTAGTACGGGACCCGGAAGACGTCCGGCGGGTTCCCCGCCTGCAGCTGCGCGTCGATGTTGGTGAACATCTGCTCGTACGGGACCGCGTTGAGGGTCACGGTGGCGCCGGCGTTCGCCGTCTGGAACGCGTCGATCGCGCGCTGGAAGCCGGCCAGCTCGGCGTCGGTGCCCCAGGTGGTGAAGGTGAGGGTGTCGCTGCCGGCGCTCGCCGCGGCGCCCGCGGGGGCGAAGCCGCAGCCGGAGAGGACCGGGACGGAGGCGGCGACGCCGAGCGCTCCGAGGAAGCGGCGGCGGTCGAGGACCGCGCGTCCGAGCTGCGCGAGGTCGAGAGCCCCCGAGGGGAGCCCCTTGCTGGTCAGGCCCATGACGGCCTCCTTCCGGGGGCCAGCGGCAGGCTCCCGGGGGCAGGCTATTCCGGCAGGGCCGCGGTTATCGCGGCTGGACGGATCGGCCGATCCATGAGAGGAGCGGCCGATCCGCCCGGCGGGCGTTCAGCCGCGGCGGCCGAGCATCCCCTCGAACGAGCCGTCGAGCGCCCACGGGTCGAGCGTGGAGCCCGAGCGGGAGGAGCGGGCGGCCTGATCCGCCAGCTCGCGTCCGGCGCGCTCGATGCGCGAGGGCAGCGCCCGTCCGTCCTCGGTCGCGCCGCCCCAGTCGTCCGTCGCCGCGAACACGGTGGTCGCGAGGGGCGCCGCGTGCAGGTAGGTGAAGAGCGGGCGCATCGCGTAGTCGACGGCCAGGGAGTGGCGGGGGGACCCGCCCGTGGCCGCCAGCAGCACGGGCAGACCGCGCAGCGCCTCCGTGTCGAGCACGTCGACGAACGACTTGAAGAGCCCGCTGTAGCTGGTGGTGAAGATCGGCGTCACGGCGATCAGGCCGTCGGCGCCGGCGACCGCGTCGAGCGCGGTCTGCAGAGCGGGGCTCGCGAAGCCGGTGAGGAGGTTGTTCGTGACGTCGTGCGCGAGGTCGCGCAGCTCCACGACGCTCCGCTCGACGGCGAAGCCCTGCTCGGTGAGGGAGGACTCGGCGGCGTCGGCCAGGCGGTCGGCGAGCAGCCGGGTCGAGGACGGCTGGCTGAGGCCGGCCGAGAGGACGGTGATCCTGCGGGTGTCCATGGAGAGCTCCTGACTAGACGGTGACGGGCTCGGCCGCGGGCTGCGCGTCGCGCGCGGCCACGAGGGAGGCGTGGGTGGGGGCGTCGGGCACGTGCGCGGGGCGGCCCTCGGCGAAGCCGGCGCGGAGGGCGGGGAGGATCTCGCCGAGCATGTCCATCTGCTCCAGGACGGTCTTCAGCGGGAGTCCCGCGTGGTCCATCAGGAAGAGCTGGCGCTGGTAGTCGCCGACGTACTCGCGGAAGCCGAGGGTGCGGTCGATGATCTGCTGCGGGGAGCCGACGGTGAGCGGGGTCTGCTCCGTGAAGTCCTCGAGCGAGGGGCCGTGGCCGTAGACGGGGGCGTTGTCGAAGTAGGGGCGGAACTGCGAGACCGCGTCCTGCGAGTTCTTCGCCAGGAAGATCTGCCCGCCGAGGCCGACGATCGCCTGGTCGGCGGTCCCGTGGCCGTAGTGCTCGAAGCGCTGGCGGTAGAGCTCCACCATCTTCTGGGTGTGCGAGGCGGGCCAGAAGATGTGGTTCGCGAAGAAGCCGTCGCCGTAGTAGGCGGCCTGCTCGGCGATCTGAGGGGAGCGAATCGATCCGTGCCACACGAACGGCGCGACACCGTCGAGGGGGCGCGGGGTCGACTGGAAGCCCTGGAGGGGAGTGCGGAACTGGCCCTCCCAGTCGACGAAGTCCTCGGTCCACAGGCGGTGCAGGAGGTCGTAGTTCTCGATCGTCAGCTCGATGCCGCGGCGGATGTCCTTGCCGAACCACGGGTAGACGGGGCCGGTGTTGCCGCGGCCGAGCATGAGGTCGACGCGGCCGCCGGCGAGGTGCTGGAGCATCGCGTAGTCCTCGGCGAGCTTCACGGGGTCGTTCGTGGTGATGAGGGCCATCGCGGTGGAGAGCGTGATCCTCTCGGTCTTCGCCGCGAGGTAGCCGAGCGTGGTGGTGGGGGAGGAGGACCAGAACGGCGGATTGTGGTGCTCGCCCAGGGCGAAGACGTCGAGGCCGATCTCCTCCGCCTTCAGCGCGATCGCGAGGGTCGCCTGGATCTTCTCGGACTCGGACGGGGTCCGTCCGGTCGTGGGGTCGGTCGTGATGTCGCTGACCGTGAAGATGCCGAACTGCATCAGGCGCTCCTTCTGTCCTCCGGCCCGGTGGGGCCTGGTCCATGCGTTTGCATGTACATCCTCATTCAACCACGTGCGGCCGGATCTATTCCCGTGGATCCCCGGGCCTCCGCCGGCCTGTCGGAGGACGGCGCCGGTGCCGTGCCCGGACGTCGCCGACCCGCCCCGCTCGCCCCGCGGCCGCCCGAAACATCCCCGCAATACGCCCCGCACTAGAGTCGTGCCATGGGTGACCTCTTCGACGGATACGGGTCCCAGAAGGTCGAGCGGCCCGACACGGGCGCCACCCCCTGGGACGAGATGTTCGCCGACGTGGCGTCGACCGGAGGCCCCGACGGGGTCCGCGGCGCCTATCGCGACATCTACTCCTCGCTCGCGCGGATGACCCAGGAGGAGCTGCGCGGCCGCACCGACGCGCTCGCCTCCTCCTACCTCGCGCAGGGCGTCACCTTCGACTTCGCGGGGGAGGAGCGGCCGTTCCCGCTCGACGCCGTCCCCCGGGTGATCGAGCGCGCCGAGTGGAACGAGGTGCAGACCGGCATCAAGCAGCGGGTCCGTGCTCTCGAGGCGTTCCTCGCCGACGTCTACGGCCCGCAGAACGCCGTGGCCGACGGCGTCATCCCCGCCGGGCTCATCTCGAGCTCCAGCCACTTCCACCGGCAGGCCGCGGGCATCGTCCCCGCGAACGGCGTGCGGATCCAGGTGTCCGGGATCGACCTGATCCGCGACGAGAAGGGCGGCTGGCGGGTCCTCGAGGACAACGTCCGCGTGCCCTCCGGCGTCTCCTACGTCATCTCGAACCGCCGGGTGATGGCGCAGACGCTGCCCGAGCTGTTCGTCTCGATGCGGGTGCGCCCGGTCGGCGACTACCCGAACAAGCTGCTGCAGGCACTGCGCGCCTCCGCCCCCGACGGCGTCGACGACCCGACCGTGGTCGTGCTCACTCCGGGCGTCTACAACTCCGCCTACTTCGAGCACACCCTCCTCGCCCGCCTCATGGGCGTCGAGCTGGTCGAGGGCCGCGACCTGTTCTGCACGGGCGGCAAGGTGTTCATGCGCACCACCTCCGGCCCGACCCGGGTCGACGTGATCTACCGCCGCGTGGACGACGAGTTCCTCGATCCGCTGCAGTTCCGCGCCGACTCGATGCTCGGCTCGCCCGGGCTGATGCTCGCGGCCCGGCTCGGGAACGTCACGATCGCCAACGCGGTCGGCAACGGCGTCGCCGACGACAAGCTCGTCTACACCTACCTGCCCGACCTCATCCGCTACTACCTCTCGGAGGAGCCGGTGATCAAGAACGTCGACACGTGGCGGCTCGAGGACCCGGGAGCGCTCGAGGAGGTGCTCGACCGCCTCGACGAGCTCGTCGTGAAGCCGGTCGACGGCTCCGGCGGCAAGGGCCTGGTCGTCGGGCCGGCCGCCTCGGCGAAGGAGCTCGCGGAGCTGCGCTCCCGCCTCCAGGCCGACCCGCGCGGCTGGATCGCGCAGCCGGTCGTGCAGCTCTCCACCATCCCCACCCTCGTCGACGACGGGATGCGCCCCCGGCACGCCGACCTGCGGCCCTTCGCCGTGAACGACGGCACCGACGTCTGGGTGCTGCCCGGCGGCCTGACCCGCGTCGCGCTCCCGGAGGGGCAGCTCGTCGTCAACTCGTCGCAGGGCGGCGGATCGAAGGACACCTGGGTGGTCGGCCTCGAGGAGGCGCGCAGCGCGGAGCCCGAGGCGCGCGACATCCAGGCGCTCGTCGCCGAGCAGGCCGCGGTCACCAGCTCCATCCCGATCGTCTACCCGCTCAACCACACGCCCGACCACTCGCCGCAGGACGCGCCGAACACCGACCAGGACCAGCAGCAGCAGCAGATGCTCGCGGCGGGGGAGGACGACTGATGCTCTCCCGGATCGCCGAGTCGCTGTTCTGGATCGGCCGCTACATCGAGCGGTCCGACGGCACCGCCCGCATCCTCGACGTCCACCTCCAGCTCCTGCTCGAGGACCCGTGGATCGACGAGGACACGGCCTGCCGCTCGCTCCTGTCGGTGATGGGCTCGACCCCGCCCGACGACATGCGCGAGATCACCCGTGCCGACGTGCTGGCGATCCTCGCGATCGACCGCACGAACCCCGCCTCGATCGCCTACTCGCTCGGCGCCGCCCGCGAGAACGCCCGCCGGGCGCGCGAGATCGTCTCGACCGAGCTCTGGGAGTGCCTCAACACCACGCGCACCCGGATGCCGCGCCGTGTCTCGGGCGAGCGGGTGTCGGAGTTCTTCAGCTGGGTGCGCGAGCGCTCCGCCCTCGCCGTCGGCATCATCGAGTCGGCGACCTCGCGCGACGAGGCCTGGCAGTTCTTCACCCTCGGCCGCTCGATCGAGCGCGCCGACATGACCGCCCGCCTGCTCGCCACCCGCTCGCTGACCGAGGCGAGCGGCCCGTCCTGGACCACGATCCTCCGCTCCTGCGGCGCCTACGAGGCGTACCTGCGCACCTACCGGGGCGTGCCGAGCGCGCGGAACGCGGCCGAGTTCCTCCTCCTGGACCGGCTGTTCCCGCGCTCGATCCTCTTCTCGGTCTCGCGGGCGGAGGCGTGCATGCGCGACATCGAGCCGCGCACCGGCCGCATCGGCCACTCCGGCGACGCGCAGCGCGTCCTCGGGCGGATCCGCAGCGAGCTGGAGTTCCGGCCGATCACCGACATCCTCGAGGACCTCCCGCGGCACATGGACAGCGTGCAGGAGGCGACCTCGGCCGCGTCCGAGGCGATCCGCCAGCGGTACTTCCCCACCAACGTCATGCCGAGCTGGATCGGGGAGGCGCTGTGAGCAGGCTGCGCATCAGGCACACCACGGGCTTCACCTACGCGGGGGACGTGGTCGCGTCCTACAACGAGGCGCGGATGCTCCCCGCCTCCTCGGACGGGCAGCTGGTGCTGTTCTCGAACCTCGACATCCGGCCGGTGACCTCGGTCCACGCCTACACCGACTACTGGGGCACCCGCGTCTCGTCGTTCGACGTGCTCGACGCCCACCGCGAGCTCTCGCTGACGGCGACCTCGCTCGTCGAGATCCGGCCGAAGCAGCACCCCGACCACCCGACGGGGTGGGATCAGCTGTCCGAGCAGGTCGAGACGCGCACCGAGTACGTGGAGCAGTCGAAGCAGACCCACCGCACCGCGCCGCCGGAGGACCTCGCGGCGATGGCGCGCTCGCTCGCGGACGAGGCGGCCGGGCCGTGCGAGGCCGCGCTCACGATCGCCGAGACGATCGGCCGGGCGATGACCTACCGGCAGGGCGTCACCGGCGTGCACTCCACCGCGACGGAGTCGTGGACCGCGCGAGAGGGCGTCTGCCAGGACATCACGCACATCGTCCTCGGGGCGCTGCGCTCGGTGGGCATCCCGGCGCGCTACGTCTCGGGCTACCTGCACCCCAAGCCGCACGCCGAGATCGGCGAGACCGTGGTGGGGGAGTCCCACGCGTGGGTCGAGTGGTTCTGCGGAGGAGCCTGGCGCGGCTACGACCCGACGAACCTGATCGACATCGGCGACCGCCACGTCATCGTCGGCCGCGGCCGCGACTACAACGACATCGCGCCGCTGCGCGGGGTGTTCGCCGGGCCCCGCTCGTCGAAGCTCTTCGTCCGCGTCGAGATCACCCGCGAGGCCTGAGGGCGGGCGGCGGTCGCGCCCCGCGTCGGGGGCGACCCGTCGAGTGGGCGGTCCGCGGATCCGCCCGGCGTGCGGACCGGCCGGCGGAGCCTAGGCGCGCGGGCGCAGCAGGGGGACTCCGCCGGTGGCGGGCAGAGCCTCCGGCCCGGGGGCCGCGAGCCGGGCGGCGCGGCGCAGGCGGAGGTGGAAGGCGAGTCCGATGGCGGCCGCCGCGATCCCGGAGGCGGCACCGACCAGCATCGCCTGGCGCGGACCGTAGGCGTTCGCGACCCAGCCGATCAGCGGTGCGCCGATCGGGGTGCCGCCGACGAAGATGGCCATGTACAGCGCCATGACCCGGCCCCGCATCTCGGGGGCGGTCGAGAGCTGCACGTAGCCGTTGGCCGAGGTCATCAGCGTCTGCGCCGCGATGCCGACGAAGGGGAGCAGGATCGCGAACGCCCAGACCGTCGGCATGACGCCGGCCAGCGCGAGCGCGACGCCGAACGCCGCGGAGGCGCCGACGATGAGCCGGAGCCTCGGGCGATCGCGGCGAGCCGAGAGGAGCGCCCCCAGCACCGAGCCGACGGCGATCGCGGAGGAGAGGAGGCCGAACTCGCTCGCCCCCATGTCGAACTCGACCGTCGCCATCGTCGAGGCGAAGATCGGGAAGTTCAGGCCGAAGGTGCCGATCAGGAACACGATCGCGAGCACCACGAGGATGTCCGGCCGCTTCGAGACGTAGCGGAACCCCTCCAGCAGCGCACCCGGGCCGCGGGTGGCCCGCGGGGCGCTGCGGAGCTGGTCGCGGTGCAGCGCGCGCAGCGAGAGCAGGACGGCGAGGAAGCTCGCGGCGTTGAGGAGGAAGACCCAGCCGGAGCCGACCGCGGCGATGAGCACGCCCGCGAGGGCCGGTCCGATCATCCGCGCCGAGTTGAAGGAGGCCGAGTTCAGCGAGACGGCGTTGGTGAGGTCGCGCTCCTCGACCAGCGCCGAGACGAACGTCTGGCGCACGGGCGCGTCGATCGCCGCGGCGAAGCCGAGCAGCAGAGCGAAGAGGTAGACCATCCAGAGCTGGACGACCCCGGTCACGACGATGAGTCCCAGGCCGAGCCCGAGCGCGCCCATCGCGCCCTGGGTGGCCATCAGGAGCTTCCGCCGGTCGAAGCGGTCGGCGATGAAGCCGGAGAAGGGGACCATCACGAGCTGCGGTCCGAACTGCAGCGCCATGGTCACGCCGAGCGCCGTCGCGTCGTGGCCGGTCAGGTCGTTGATCACGATCCAGTCCTGGGCCGTCCGCTGCATCCAGGTGCCGACGTTCGAGACCATCGCGCCCGCGAACCAGATGCGGTAGTTCGGCACGGCGAGGGAGCGGAACATCGCGCTCATCGGTCGGCCACCGCGCGCAGGACCGCCGCCGCGTCGTGGAGCAGGCGCAGGTCCTCGGGAGGGAGCTCCTCGAGGCGCGCCACGAGCCACGCGTCGCGGCTGCGGCGCACGTCGAGCACCAGTGCGGTGCCGGCCCCGGTGGGGCGGATGCGGGTGACGCGGCCGTCGGCGGGGTCGGCGAGGCGCTCCGCGAGTCCTTCGTCGACCAGGCAGCCGACCGTGCGGGTCATCGAGGGCGGGCGGACCCGCTCCGCCTCGGCCAGCTCGCCGAGGGTCTTGGCGCCCTCGCGGTGCAGGAGTGCGAGCACGCTGAACTGCGGATCGCTGAGCTCGTGCTGGGCCTTCTCCTGCCGGAGCCGCCGTCCGAGCCGGCCGACCGCTGCCCGCACCTCGCCCGCGAGGGAGGTCAGCGGGAGATCGGTCTGCAGGGTCTCGGTCGATGGCACATAGTTAGCCTAACAAAAGAACTGCCGCTCAGGCGGAGGTCCGCGCGGTCCGCACCGCTCCGATGCTCGCGGCGACCACGAGCGCGATCCCGACGGCCTCGACGGCGCTGAGGCGCTGACCGAGCACGAGGAATCCCGAGAGCGCGGCCGCCCCGGGGGAGAGCGACATCAGGATCGAGAAGGTGGAGGAGCGCAGGCGCCGCAGCGCCAGCAGCTCCAGCGCGTAGGGCACCGCGGAGGAGAGCACCGCCACGGCGAGCCCGAGGAGCAGCACCGGCGGCACCACCAGGGCGGGCCCGGCGGAGGCGAGGCCGAACGGCAGCGACACGATCGCGCCGGCCGCCAGCGCCAGCGCGAGCCCGTCGATCCCCTGGAACCGCCCGCCGGTGCGGCCGGCGAAGACGATGTACGCGGCCCAGAGCACTGCGGCCCCCAGCGCGAAGCCGACGCCGACCGGGTCCAGCGCGGAGAACCCGCCCTGCGACAGGGTCACCACCCCGGCCAGCGCGAGCACCGCCCAGACCAGGCTCAGCACGCTCCTCCCGGCGATCACCGAGAGCGTCAGCGGCCCGAGCACCTCGAGGGTGACGGCGGCGCCCTGCGGGATCCGGGCGATGGCCTCGTAGTAGCAGGCGTTCATCCCGCCGAGGGCGAGACCGTAGGCGGCGACGGTGGCCCAGTCGCTCCGGCTGTGGCCGCTCAGCCGCGGACGGCAGACCAGGAGCAGAACGACGGCCGAGAACACCAGCCGGAGCGTGACGGTGCCGATCGGCCCCGCGGCGGGGAAGAGCAGCACGGCGAAGGAGGCGCCCAGCTGCACGCTCGCGACCGACCCGAGCACCAGGCCGATCGAGCCCGCACTCGCCGGGCGCCGCTCCGGAGCGGCCGCTGCGCTCAGCTGGAGCGCCGCTGCGTCTGGACGGGCGGGACGTTGTAGCCGAGCAGGCCGACGCCGGTCGCGTCCCAGCGCAGTGTGGTCAGCGAGACGTTGTCGACCACCGGGAAGGTGTGCCGGTAGGTCTCGGGGTTGATGCCGAGGTAGGCGCACAGCAGGAGGCGGATGAGCGTGCCGTGCGCGACGACGAGCACGCGGCCGTCGGGGTGCTCGCGGTGGATGCGGGCGAGCGAGGTGTTCGCGCGGGCGACGGCGTCGAGGCCGGACTCGCCGCCGGGCATCGGCTGGATGGCCGGAGCGGCGACCCACGCGTGGTACTCGTCCGGGAAGCGCTTCTCCATCTCGTCGGTGGTCAGCCCCTCGCCGCGGCCGAAGTCGACCTCGACCAGCGCCGGGTCGGGCTGCAGCTCGAGGTGGGCCGCCCGCGCGGCGGGCACGGCGGTGCGCACGGCCCGGACCAGGGTGGAGGAGTACACCGCCTCGAGGTCGGCGTCGACGGCCCAGGCGGCCAGAGTCGCCGCCTGGTCCTGGCCCCGGGGGGTCAGCGCGATGTCGGAGGAGCCCGCGAAGCGGTTCTCGGAGTGCCAGACAGTCTCTCCGTGCCGGGCGAGGATCAGGGTCGTCACCCCCTGAGCCTACCGACCGTGCGGGCCAGTGGGCCCCGCGCTCAGGCGGCGGGGACGCCGTAGTGCGCGTCGACCATCACCGGGAGGTGGTCCGAGACGCCCTGGGGCAGCGTGGAGACCCGCTCGATCCGCACGGAGTCGCTGATCGCGAAGTCGAAGTGGCCGCTGAAGTAGCGGTAGCGCGCGTAGGTGGGGGAGTCGCTCCGCGAGACCAGGTAGCCGTTCCGGGTCATCCGGCGGTCGAGTCCGCGGAAGAACCACGGGTAGTTGTAGTCGCCGACCATCAGGGAGGGGGTGTCCGGCGCGTACTCGCGCAGCCGGTTCAGCGCCTCGTCGATCTGCTTGCGGCGCAGGGCGTTGCCGGCCGACAGCGGAGCGGCGTGGAAGGAGGAGACCGCGATCGATCCGCCGTCGCGGTCGTCGAGGCGGACGGCCAGCAGGCGCTCGTGAGCGGGGGACATCACGCGGTCGTGCATGGACTTGCTGAGCTCGAACGCGGCGCTGCCGGAGAGCTCGAAGCGGTCCTGCGAGTAGTAGACGGCCAGGCCCAGGCGGTTGCGGGCCGTGACGGACGCGAGCCGGAGCGAGCCCACCTCCTGCGGCAGCTTCGTGGTGTCGCACTCCTGCAGGCACAGGACGTCGATGTCGTGGCGGGCGGCGAGGGGGGCGATCTCGGCGTGCGCTCGGTGCTCCCGGAGGTTGTAGGAGATCACGCGGAGGGCGCGTTCGGTCGGCTGCATTTCGCCAGTGTAGGGCGCGCCGACCGAGCGCCGGCCGACCCTCCGGCGAACACGGAGGGACCTCCTCGGAACGCGGTCGGAACGTTCGCCGACCGGCCGGGGAGGTCCCTCGCGGAGCCGTGTCAGTGCTGCTCGGTGCCCGAGGCGTCGGTCTCGGCGTCGGTGCCGTGGACGCCGTCGGTGGGGCCCCAGTCGGGCAGCGGGGGGTTCTGCTCCTCGCCGTCGGCGCCGACGCCGTCGGCCAGGGGGGAGGCCGCGCCGCCGACCTCGTCGAGGCCCGCGGAGGTGCCGGTCTCGGTGGCGGGGTCGGGCGTGCGGGCGCCGTCGGTCGTGTCGGTGCCGTCGGTCGTGTCGGCGGGGGTGGGCTCGATGTCGTAGTCGGAGCTGCTCATGCCCCGACGCTACGACTCCGCCGCCCGCGGGGGCACCCCCTTGCGCTCCCGCGAACGACGGAGGCCCCCCGCACCGGGAAGGTGCGAGGGGCCTCCGAAGGGGGAGTGCTCAGCGTCCGTAGGCGGAGGCGGCGGGGCAGTCGAACGGGTCGCCGCCGGCCGACAGGCCGACCTTGTTGAGGTAGCGGACGACGATCGCGTACGACTCCATCAGCGAGGTCTCGGTGTAGGGGATCTGGTGGGTGGTGCAGTACTCCTTGGCGATGACCTGCGCACGGCGCAGCGCCGGGCGGGGCATGTTCGGGAAGAGGTGGTGCTCCACCTGGTAGTTCAGTCCGCCCATGTAGAGGTCGGTGAACCAGGTGCTGCGGATGCTGCGCGAGGTGAGGACCTGGCGGCGGAGGAAGTCGACGCGCGCCTCCTTCGGCAGCAGCGGCATGCCCTTGTGGTTCGGCGCGAACGAGGCGCCCATGTAGAGGCCGAAGACGCCCAGCTGCACGCCGACGAAGGCGAACGCCATGCCGAGGGGGAGGGCCCAGAAGACGACGGCGAGGTAGAGGCCGACGCGGGTGACGAGCATGGTGATCTCGACCCAGCGCTTGTCGACCTTGCCCTTGCCGAACACGGTGCGGAAGCCGTGCAGGTGCAGGTTGAGGCCCTCGAGCAGCAGGAGCGGGAAGAACGCGTAGCCCTGGCGGCGGGTGAGCCAGGCGTAGAGGCCGCGCGAGCGGGCCGCGTCCTCGGCGGTGAAGGAGACGACGTCGCGCTCGATGTCCGGGTCCTTGCCCAGCACGTTGGGGTTCGCGTGGTGGCGGCTGTGCTTGGTCATCCACCAGGAGTAGCTGATGCCGACGAAGAGGTTCGCGAGGGTGCGGCCGGCGACGTCGTTGGCCTTGCCGGACTCGAACACCTGGCGGTGCGAGGCCTCGTGGGCGAGGAAGGCGAACTGCGTCAGCACGATGCCGAGGGCGGCGGCGAGCAGGAGCTGGAACCAGGAGTCGCCCAGCAGGACGAAGCCGGTGACGATGCCGCCGAGCGCGAGGACCAGCGCGCCGAACATCGTGTAGTAGAAGCCGGTGCGGCGGCGGAGGAGCCCCGCGTCGCGGACCGTGCTGAGGAGACCGGAGTACTCGGTCGTCGGGTTGACGCGGCCGTCAGCGCGGGGGCGGGTGCGGACGACGCGGGGGGCGCCTCCGGTGACGGACGTGGTGGTGGGGGTGCTCATCGGCGCCTCGCTCTTCGTGGTGACCGTCGGCGTCGACGGTCTCTCGGTGAGCGATCCCGACGGGGGCGGTCCGCTCATGGTTCACCGCGTCGGTAGGGGCCGGACGCGGCATCAGGGCGACCGGGGTCAAGGGCAACCTGGTGTGAACACTACGGGGACGGCGGCGGCACCGCACCATGGCGATTGCCAGCCTTCGCTCCGCGCGTGTCGGGAAGGGGAGTGCGCCTCCGGCGGGACCGCCGGAGGCGCACGGGCTCAGGAGCCGATCGAGTCCTGCGGGCGGCCGGACTTGAGCGCGGCGAGGCGCGCCTCCACCTCGGTCATCTCGCCGAGGTCCTCGAGCGACTCGAACTGCGCGTCCAGGCTCGAGGAGGCGAGCTCCTCCGCGCCGCGGACGCGCGCCTCCTCGCGGCGGATCTTCTGCTCGAAGCGGCTCACCTCGCTCGTCGGGTCCATCAGGTCGATGCTCTTCACGGCGTCCTGGACCTGGCTCTGCGCCTCGACGGTCTTCGAGCGCGCGATCAGCTCGTCGCGCTTGCTCGAGAGCTGCTGCAGCTTCTCGCGCATCTGGTTCAGGCCCGTCTTGAGCTTGTCGACGACCTCGGTCTGCGAGGCGATGGTCGGCTCGGCGTCCTTCGCCTCCTTCTCGGACTGGATCTGGCGCTGCAGAGCGACCTTGGCCAGCGCGTCGAACTTGTCGGCGTCGCCGGCGCTCCCGCCGGTGCGCAGCTCGTCGGCCTTGCGGCTCGCGGCGAGGGCCTTGCCGCCCCACTCCTGGGCGTTCTGCACGTCCTCGCGGTAGTCGTCCTCGAGCAGGCGCAGGTTGCCGATCGTGGTGGCGATCGCCGCCTCGGCGTCGCGGATGCTGTCGGTGTAGTCGCGGACCATCTGGTCGAGCATCTTCTGCGGGTCCTCGGCCTGGTCGAGGAGCGCGTTGATGTTGGCCTTCGCGAGCTGCGCGATGCGGCCGAAGATCGACTGTCTCTGTGCCATGGGTGTCTCTCCTTGCGTCGTGGGTGGTGCCGGATGTCGGAGGTGGTGCCGGAGTCGTGGGGGAGGTGGTGGTCGTCGGTCGTGCGCGGATGCCCGGGGGCGCTCAGAAGCGCCCGCCGCCGCCGCGGCGTCCGCCTCCGCCGCTGCTGCGCCCGCCGCCGAAGCCGCCGCCGCCGGAGCGCCGGGACGAGCCGCCGCCGCCGAAGCCGCCGCTGAACCCGCCTCCGCCGAAGCCGCCCGAGCGGTAGCCGCTGCGGCGTCCGCCTCCCAGGAGCGACTCGACCAGGATCCCGCCGAGGAACGCGCCGGTCGTGTCGCCTCCGTAGGGGCTGCCGACGGCGTTCGGGGCGGAGTAGGAGCCGGCGTCGGCCCGCGCCCGCTCGAGCGCCTGCTGGGCGAGCTGCGAAGCGCGCTGGGCGGAGGCGAGAGCCTCGCGGGGGTCGGTGGCGGCGATGTGCTCGGCGTACTCGGCCGAGCGGGCGGCCTCGGCGACGCGGGTGCGCGCCTCCGAGCCGACCGCGCCGCGGCGGGCCGCGATGAAGTCCTCGGCGGCCGAGACGCGGCTGCGGGCGGAGGTGAGCTCGGCGCCGAGGGCGGCCCGCTCGCGCTCGCGCTGGGCCTGCGCGTCGCGGAACCCGCCGACGGCGGCATCGATCGTGGCGTCGGCGGCGGTGAGCGCCTCGAGCAGGGCGAGCGGGTCGTTCGGCCGCACGGAGGCGGCGCGCTCGACGTCGTCGAGGGCGGCCTCGGTCGAGGCGACCGCCGCGGCGACGTTCTGCGCCTGGGCAGCGGACTCCGCGTCCTGGGAGGCGGCGAGCGCTCGTCCCTGCGCCACGTCGGCGCGGATCTCGGCGATGCGGCCGGCGAGCGACGCCTCCGCCTTCTGCAGCTCGTCACCCCTCGTCGCCACCGCGTCGACGAGTCCGGAGGCCTGCTCGGCGGCCTGCTGCCCGGCGCGCAGCAGCACGGCGGCGCGGCCGGAGTCGCCGGCCTGCAGCGCCTGCTGGGCGCCGGCGAGCTGGTCGCGGGTGAAGCGGAGGCGGTCCTCGGCCTGGTCGGCGTCGTCGCCCACGTCGTCGATCGCGGTCGGCGCGTAGCGGGAGGCGAGCTCGGCGAGGCGGGCGCGGGCCGAGGGGAGGCGGTCGCCGACCTCGGCGGCGCGAGCCGAGAGCGCGGCGGCGACCTGCGGCGCGTTCTTCTCGAGGTCGCGCAGCTCCTCGAACGCGCTCGCGCGCTCGTCGAGCGTCTGCTCGGCGTCGGCGCAGAGCTGGAGGATGCGCTGGTAGCCGTCGCGGCGCTCCTGATCGGTCTCCGGCTCGGCGTCGTCGAGGCGCTGCTGCAGGGTGAAGGCCTCGCCGAGCAGGCGCTTCGCGGTGACGAGCGCCTCGCGGAACGCGCCGGTCGCGTCGGCGCCGAACTGCGCCTCCGCGAAGCCGACCTCCTGCTCGCTGGTGCGGACGGCGTCGTCGGCGTGGACGAGGGCCGACCCGGCACGGGTGGCGAGTTCGTCGATCGAGGCCTCCACCGCCTCCTGGGCGCGGCGCTTCCGCGCGCGGCGGACGAGCAGCAGCACCACGAGGCCGACCACGACGAGGGCCGCGAGCACGCCGAGCGCGATCAGCAGCCCCGAGCCGAGGGACTCGCCGGCGCTGGGCGCGTCGAGGCGCTGCCCGATCCCGTCGGCGGCGGCCACCGCGGCTCCGGCCCAGTCGCCGTCGGCGAGCCTCGGCTCGATGTCGTCGGACTGGAGCGAGGAGACCTGCGCGTCGTCGAGGGCGAAGCCCTGCGCGACCGACACCTGGTACTGGCGGGCGTCGACCGCGACGGCCAGGAGGACGTCGTCGGTGCCCAGTCCGTTGCGGGTCGCGGTCTCGTCCGCCCACGCGGCGCGGTCGGACGGATCGGTGAAGGAGTCGACGAAGGCGACGAACAGCTGCACGCGGTGCTGGTCGTAGAGGGCCCGCGAGGCCTGCTCGATCTCGGCGGTCTCTCCGGAGCTCAGCACCCCGACCGAGTCGAGGACGGTGGAGGAGGAGAAGGAGACGGGCGATTCGGCCGTCGCCGCGGTCGCGGGGACCAGCGCGAGGACCGCGGCGATCAGGAGGGCCCCGAGCGCCGGCAGCAGCCGGGAGCTCACGGGGTGGTGGGGTCTCGCCGGCATCGCGCACACTCCTTCGTCGTCGCCTCCCGAGTGTAGACAGCCCGGGTGTCCGAGCAGGAGTCGGGAGGCGGCAGGCCGTCGACCGCGTGCCCGGGGCGCGGGGGATGGGAGAACGCCGGGAGGAGGAATGACGGTGCTCCGCTCGCGGTTGTGGCCCGGAGTGCGCCGCAGGTGCACGTGCCTCCCCCCTCAGGGCAGCCCCTGAGACAGCTCCGTAGAAAGGCGATCCCGTGGATCCGTTCTCCCCCCTCACCGCCGGCGACCTCGACCTCCCCAACCGCATCGTCCTGGCACCGATGACGCGACTGCGCTCCGACGAGCAGGGCGTGCCCGGCGCGATCGTCGCCGAGTACTACGCCCAGCGCGCGAGCATGGGCCTGCTGATCAGCGAGGGCGTCTTCCCCAGCGCCGAGTCCAAGGGCTACGCCGGGCAGCCCGGCATCGAGACCGACGCGCAGGCCGCGGGCTGGCGCGCCGTCGCCGACGCCGTGCACGCCGCGGGCGGACGCATCGTCATGCAGCTGATGAACGCGGGCCGCGTCTCGCACACCGAGATCACCGGCACCGACCGCATCGTCGCCCCGAGCGCCGTCGCCATCGACGGAGAGGTGCACACCCCCTCCGGCAAGAAGCCCTTCCCGGTGCCGCACGCGCTGACCACCGAGGAGCTGGCGACCGTCCGCGACGAGTTCGTCGCCGCCGCCCGCCGCGCGATCGACGCCGGCTTCGACGGAGTCGAGGTGCACGGCGCCAACGGCTACCTGCTGCACGAGTTCCTCTCGCCCGTCTCCAACGTGCGCACCGACCAGTACGGCGGGACCCCGGCCGAGCGCGCCGCGTTCCCGCTCGAGGTCACCCGCGCGATCGTCGACGAGGTCGGAGCGGGCCGCGTCGGCATCCGCCTCTCGCCGGCCCACAACATCCAGGACGTCGTCGAGACCGACGGCGACGACGTGCGCGCCACCTACGAGGCCGTCGTCGACGGGCTCGCCCCGCTCGGCCTGGCCTACCTCAGCGTCCTGCACGCCGAGCCCGCCGGCGAGCTGGTCCAGGACCTCCGCTCGCGCTTCGACGGCGTCTTCATCGCCAACAGCGGCTTCGGCTCGCCGACCAGCCGCGAGGAGGCGACCGAGCTGATCAGCGAGGGCCACGCCGACGCCGTGGCCGTCGGCCGCCCGGCGATCGCCAACCCCGACCTGGTCGAGCGCTGGCAGGGCGGGCACCCCGAGAACGAGGTCGTCCAGGAGACGGTCTACGGCGGAGGAGCCGAGGGCTACACCGACTACGAGCCCCTCTCGGCGTAGTCGCGACTCACGCGGAAGGCCCGCTCCCTCGAGAGGGAGCGGGCCTTCCGCGTACCGGGGGGATCAGCTCTCGCTGCCCCGGCTCTTCAGCTCGGACTCGATGCGGGCGTCCTGCTCGGGCGAGAGCTCGTGGTCCTCGTCCTCCGGGCCGGCCGTCTCGCCGACGCGGCCCTCGCCGAGGGCGTGGATCGAGGTGATCTCGTCCTCGAGCGCGGCGTCGCGGTCGTGCTCGCTCACGAGCCGGTCTCGATCTCCCCGGCGGAGACGGCCTCGGCGTACTTGCGGAGGTCCGGGCCGGGCTCGAAGTCGATGAAGCGGTCCTTGAGGCGCGCGTTCAGCTCCGCGAACACGTCCTCCCAGGGCTCGCCCTTCTTGCTCGTCGCGAGGTCGAGCACCGCCTCGCGGAGGACCCTGTCCGAGTCCTCGAGGATCTTGTCGCGGGCTTCGTCGTTCCAGCGGATGTCCTGTGCGTCCATGCTCCGACCGTAGGCGCGGGGCCGGGGCGCCCCAAGGACTTGCGGGCGGGGGGCGGGAGGCGTAGGAGCCCCCGCCGCTCCGCGCTCAGGAGAGCGCCGGCAGCACCTCGCGCTCGAACAGCTCGATGCCGGACCGGTCGTAGGCGGCGTCCGGGAAGTAGAGGATGCCGTAGTCCATCCCGCGCGACTGCATGCCGGCGAGCCGGTCGACGATCTGCGAGGGAGTGCCGACCGCGAGCGCGTCGGGGCTGCGGTACTCGGCGACGAAGGACGCCGCTCCCTCCGCGCCGAGGTACGGGACCACGCGCTCCTCGAGACGCTGCAGCGCCGCCTCGACCTCCGCCTCCGTCTCGCCGATCACGACGTTGTAGTTCGAGCTCCGGGTGATCGCCGAGAAGTCGGTGCCCAGGCGCTCGCAGTGCCCGCGGAGGACCGAGCTCTTGTGGTCGAACGCCTCCGGGGTCCCGGCGAAGTTCGTGTACTGCGCGTACTGGGCCGCGATCCGCAGCGTGACCTTCTCGCCGCCGCCGGCGACCCACAGCGGGATGCCGCCCTCCTGCAGGGGCAGCGGTCGGTTCTGCGCGCCGTCCACCTGGTAGTAGCGGCCGTCGAGGGTCGCGGACCCGGTCGTCCAGGCCTGCTGCAGGATCTGCACGCCCTCGTCGAGCCGGCGCAGCCGCTCGGCGATCGGCGGGAAGCCGTAGCCGTACGCGCGCCACTCGTGCTCGTACCAGCCGCCGCCGATGCCCATCTCGACCCGCCCGCCCGAGACGATGTCGACGGTCGTCGCGACCTTGGCGAGGTAGGCGGGGTTCCGGTAGCCCATGCAGGTGCACATCTGGCCCAGCCGTACGCGCGACGTGGTGGCGCCGAACGCGCTCATCAGCGACCACGCCTCGTGCGTCGCCTCCTCCGTCACCTGCGGGACGGTGTGGAAGTGGTCGTAGACCCAGATCGACTCCCAGGCGCCGTCGTCGGCGTGCCGGGCGAGGTCGCTCATGGTGCGCCACTGGTCGGCGGCCGGGACGCCGACGAGGTCGTGGCGCCAGCCCTGGGGGATGAAGAGTCCGAATCGCATGCCGCCGACCCTAGGGCGGCCCGCCCCCCGAGGTCGAGGGGGTCGCGGTGCTCGCGTACGCTTCCGACCGATGCTGACCTTCACAGAGGATCTCGGACTCCCCGTCCTCGCGCTGATGATCCTCGCCGCCTTCGCGGCCGGCTGGATCGACGCGGTCGTGGGCGGCGGCGGACTCCTCCAGCTCCCCGCCCTGCTCCTCGTGCCGGGGATCTCGCCCGTGCAGGCGCTCGCCACGAACAAGCTGGCCTCGATCTTCGGCACGACCACCAGCGCGATCACCTACTACCGGCGTGCGAAGCCCGATCTGCGCACCGCACTGCCGATGGCGGCAGTCGCCCTCGCGGGCAGCTACGGAGGCGCGACACTCGCCGGCCTCCTCCCGGCCGCGGTGTTCAAGCCGATCATCGTCGTCGCGCTGATCGTGGTCGCCGTCGTGACGATCGCCCGCCCGGCACTGGGCAGCGTCACGGTGCTCAAGCACGCGGGCCGGCGCCACCTCGTCACCGCGGCCGTGCTGGGACTCCTGATCGGCTTCTACGACGGCCTGATCGGACCGGGCACCGGCACCTTCCTGATCATCGCCCTGATCACCGCGCTGGGCTACGACTTCCTGCTCGCCAGCGCCAAGGCGAAGATCGTCAACGTCGCGACCAACCTCGGCGCCCTGCTCTACTTCGTGCCGGGCGGGCACGTGATCTGGCTGCTGGGCCTCCTGATGGGCGCCGCCAACGTGGCGGGCGCGTACCTCGGCTCGCGGATGGCCGTCGCTCGTGGCAGCCGCTTCATCCGGGTCGCGTTCCTCGTCGTGGTCGGCGCCCTCATCCTCAAGGTCGGCTCCGACGTCTGGACCGAGAACCTGGCGCCGCTGCTGCGCTAGCGCGGGCTGCGGGACCGAGCCGCGGAACGAGGACGGGACCCCCTGCCGCGGCAAGGGGTCCCGTCCTCGTTCCGATCGCTCGCGCTCCGGCGCTCGGCTTCGCCTGGCTCAGCCGAAGGGGATCGAGCCGACCAGCACGCCGACGGCGAGCATGACCAGCGAGACGACGACCGCTCGCCACAGCACCTTGCGGTGGTGGTCGCCGAGGTTCACCGCGGCGAGGGAGACGAGCAGGAGGATCGCCGGGACCAGCGGGCTCTGGAGGTGCACCGGCTGCCCGGTGATCGAGGCGCGCGCCATCTCGACCGGCGAGATGCCGTAGTTCGCCGCGCTCTCGGAGAGCACGGGGAGGATGCCGTAGTAGAACGCGTCGTTCGACATGAAGAAGGTCATCGGGATGCTGAGCACGCCGGTGATCACGGCGAGGAACGGTCCGAGCGCCGGCGGGATCACCGCGACGACCCACTCCGCCATGGCGTCGACCATGCCGGTGCCGTTGAGGACGCCGATCAGCACGCCGGCCGCCAGCACCATCGACACGACGCCCACGATGCTCGGCGCGTGCTTGACGATCTCGGCCGCCTGGTCCTTCATCTTCGGGAAGTTGATCAGGAGGGCGACCGCGGAGCCGACCATGAACACGTAGGGCAGCGGCAGGATGTCGGCGACCAGCAGCGTCATCACCGCGAGGGTCAGGACCAGGTTCACCCAGATCAGCTTCGGGCGCAGCGTCTCGCGCTCGGGGTCGAGCATCGTGTCGGCCATCGCGGTGTCGGCGTCGTCGGCCTGCACGCGGGCGGCGACCGCCACCTGGGCTCCGCGCAGGGCCTGGGGACCGCGGAGGAAGGAGAAGCGCTCCCGGGCGACGGTGCGGATGCCCCCGGTCAGGGCCGCGAGGCCGCCGGTGCGGGCGCCGCCCGAGCGGGAGGAGGAGCCGCGGCCGGCGCCGACGAGCTCCTGCTCGAGCATCGGCTCGGCCAGTGCGAGCGAGCCGAGGCGGCGGCGCTCGCCGAGCCCGAGGAACCAGGCGAAGACGAGCGTGACGGCCAGGCCCACCGCGAGCGACGGGAGCATCGGCACGAAGATCTCGCTCGGCGAGACCTGGAGGGCCGCGGCGGCGCGCACCGTCGGTCCACCCCAGGGGACGATGTTGAGCGTGCCGTTGGCCAGGCCCGCGACGCAGGTCAGCACGACCGGGTTCATCCCCAGGCGCAGGTAGATCGGGAGCATCGCGGCGGTGGTGACGATGAAGGTGGTCGAGCCGTCGCCGTCGAGCGAGACCGCACCCGCGAGCAGCGCCGTGCCGAGCACGACCTTCGCCGGGTCGTCGCCGAGCGCGCGGACGATGAAGCGGATCAGCGGGTCGAAGAGCCCGACGTCGATCATGATCCCGAAGTACATGATCGCGAACATCAGCAGCGCTGCCGTGGGCGCGAGGCTGCCGATCGCCTCGAGGACCATGTCGCCGATGCCGAGGCCGGCGCCCGCGAAGAGGCCGAAGATCGTCGGCACGACGATCAGGGCGACCATCGGCGTCAGCCGCTTGGTCATGATCAGGGCCATGAAGGCCAGGATCATGGTGAAACCGAGTACTACCAACACAGCTGACTCCTTCGTCCAGTGCCTCCGCCCGCGCTCGGCGGGAGAGCCGGCCGGGAGATGGTGGAAACCCTAGGCAGCTCCGCGTCCGGCGCCGGGGTATCGCTCATTACGGCGACATCTGCGCATAGTGTGGCTTCTGCGCATTCTGCGCACGACGACGGCGAGGAGGCCCCGATGCGCTTCGCGACCCACGTCCTGGTCCTGCAGCTCGCCACGGTGTCGGCCGCCGTGCTGGTCTGCGCCGGCCTCGTCACCGCGCTCAGCGTCCAGCAGCTGCGCGGCGAGGCGGAGGGGACGGCGCTCGCCATCGCCCGCACCGTCGCCGAGGACCCCGACGTGCGCGACGCGGTCGCCGAGTCCTCCGCGGTGCCCGGCGCGCCCGCCGCCTCGGAGCTGCGCGGCGGACCGCTCGAGGACGTCGCCGCCGCCGTCGAGCAGCGCACCGGCGCGCTCTTCGTCGTGATCACCGACGATCAGGGCATCCGCCTCGCCCACCCCGACGAGGACCGCCTCGGCGAGCGGGTCTCGACGAGCCCCGACGAGGCGCTCGCCGGGCGCGAGAGCGTCTCGTGGGGCACCGGCACGCTGGGCGAGTCGGCACGGGCCAAGGTCCCGGTCTTCGCCGCGGGGGAGCAGCGGGTCGTCGGCGAGGTCAGCGTCGGCTTCGCGCGCTCCAGCGTCTTCACCGACCTGCCGACCGCGCTGCTCGGCGTCCTCGCCGCGGCGCTCGCCGGGCTGGTGCTCGCCGCCGTCGCCTCCGTCTTCATCCGCCGCCGCCTGCTGCGCCTGACGCTCGGCCTCGCCCCGGAGGAGCTCACCTCGCTCGTGCAGGACCAGGCCGCCGTGCTCGACGGGGTCGACGAGGGCGTGCTCGCGCTCGACCGCGACGGGCGCGTCGGCGTCTGCAATGCGCGGGCCGCCGCGATCCTCGGCTCCGACGACCCGACCGGGCGGGCGCTGCACGGGCGGCCGCTCGCGGAGCTCGACCTGCCCGTTCCACTGGCCGACGCGATCGGCGCCGCGCTGGACTCCGTCGAACCGCCCCGCCCCGGAGGCGAGGAGGGCTTCGTCGTCCGTTCCCGCATCGTCTACGTCGACATCCGCCGGGTGACCCGCGGCGACCGCGACCTGGGCGTGGTGGTGGTGCTGCGCGACCGCACCGACCTCGCCGCGCTGAGCCGGCGCCTCGACGCGGTCGGCGCGATGACCAACGCGCTCCGGGTGCAGCGGCACGAGTTCGCCAACCGCCTGCACGTGGTCGCGGGCCTGCTGGATGCGGGGCGGACCGCGTCGGCGCGCGACTACCTCGACGAGGTGCTGACTCGCGGCCCGCTCAAGTACCCGGTGCAGCACGCCGACCGGCTGCAGGAGCCGTACCTCCAGGCGCTCGTCGGGGCGAAGGGGATCGAGGCGGCCGAGCGCGGTGTGCTGCTGACGCTCGGCGAGGAGACGCTGGTGCGCGGCACCGTCGTCGAGCCGGAGGACGTCGCCACGGTGGTCGGGAACCTGGTCGACAACGCGGTGCGCGCGGCGGTCGAGGGGCGGCGCGACGTGCGCTTCGTCGAGGTCGAGCTGCTCGACGACGGCGACGCGCTCTTCGTGACGGTCGCCGACTCCGGCGACGGAGTGCTCGATCCGGACTCGCTGTTCGACCGGGCCGGCGCGGGCGACCCCGTCGAGGACGACGGACGCGTGCACGGTCGGGGCTTCGGCCTGCCGCTGTGCCGTGAGGTGGCCGCCCGGCGCGGCGGCGAGGTCTGGCTGGCGGACGCCGGCGGAGCGGAGTCGGGGGCCGTGCTGTGCGCGCGCCTCCCCGGAGCGGTGCTGCCGCCGGAGCAGGACGGGGACGGGTCATGAGCGCGGACACGGCGCGGGAGCGCACGGTGCTGGTGGTGGACGACGACTTCCGGGTCGCCCAGCTGCACGCGGACCTGGTCGAGGCGCGGCAGGGGCTGATGGCCCTTCCTCCGGTGCACACGGCGCGCGCGGCGCGGGCGGCCGTCGCCGAGCACGCGCCCGATCTGCTGCTGCTCGACGTGCACCTGCCGGATCAGAGCGGGATCGCGCTGCTCCGCGAGCTCGACACCGACGCGTTCGTCGTCAGCGCCGCCTCCGACGGGGCGACGGTGCGGCGCGCCCTGCACGCGGGGGCGCTCGGGTACCTCATCAAGCCGTTCGAGGCGCGCCTGCTCGGCGAGCGCCTCGACGCGTACGTGCGGTTCCGGAACGTGCTGCGGGAGGACCGCGCGGCCGATCAGGAGGCGGTGGAGCGGGCGCTGCGCATCCTGCACTCGGGCGACGCGACCGCCGCGCAGCCCTCGCGCTCGGCGACCGAGCAGCTCGTCCTGGCGCGCCTGGCCGAATCGGGCGCCGAGCTGTCGGCCCTCGAGGTGGCCGAGCGCGCCGGCATCTCGCGCGCCACCGCCCAGCGCTACCTCTCGGGCCTCGCGGGCCGCGGCCTCGTCGAGATGACCCTCAGCTACGGCACCACCGGCCGCCCGGAGCACCGCTACCGCGCCCGCTGACCCTCCGCGAGCGGAGTCCGCGCTCGAGCCGGCGGGACGTTCTCGGCGGTCAAGACCCGCTCTCGGGGACCTGAGCGCCCAGGGGAGCTGACTGCGGAGCACCGGCGTGCGGTGCTCGGTCGAGCCGAACGGGGGATCCGCGTGTCAGCGGATCCTCCTAGGCGGTCGGGACCCGCTCTCGGGAACCCGACCGCCCGTGGGAGTCGACTGCGGTGCGCCGCCCTGCGGCGCACGAGACGGCCCGTCGAACGAGCGATCCGCGTGTCAGCGGATCGTTCTAGGCGGTCGGGACCCGCTCTCGGGAAACCGACCGCCTAGGAGAGCCGACTGCGGTGCGCCGCTTCGCGGCGCACGAGACGACTCAGTGCGTCGCGTCGACGTCCGCGCCCGCGGCCTCGGCCACGCGCCGGCGCTCGGCGGCCTCGGCGGCCATGCGGCGGCCCTTGGGGCTGACGAGGGAGGCGATCACCGTGATCACGAGGACGCCGATGATGACCGAGAGCGACAGTCCGGTGCCGATCTCGAAGACCTCCACGTGCTCGCCGTTGTTGATGAACGGCAGGTTGTTCTCGTGGAGCGCGTGCAGGATCAGCTTCACGCCGATGAAGGCGAGGATCGCGGCGAGGCCGATGCTGAGGTAGACGAGGCGGTCGAGCAGGCCGTCGATGAGGAAGTACAGCTGGCGCAGGCCCAGCAGCGAGAACGCGGTCGCCGTGAAGACGAGGTACACGTCGCTGGTGAGGCCGAAGATCGCCGGCACGCTGTCGAGGGCGAACAGGATGTCCGTTCCGCCGATCGCCGCCATGACGAGGATCATCGGCGTGAGGACCTTCTTGCCGTCGATGTGCGTGTAGAACTTGTCGCCGTCGTACTGGTCGCTCGTCTTGAAGATCCGCTTGGCCAGGCGCACCATCACGTTGTCGCTGGAGTGGTCGTCTCCCGGCTTGACCAGGTTGAACGCGGTCAGCAGCAGGATCAGGCCGAAGATGTAGAAGACCCAGGCGAACGAGTTGATCAGTGCGGCGCCGAGGAAGATGAAGCCGGTGCGGGCGATCAGTGCGAAGACGATTCCGAAGAGGAGCACCTTCTGCTGGTCGGCGCGGGGCACCTTGAAGCTCGCCATGATGATGAGGAAGACGAACAGGTTGTCGACCGAGAGGGCCTTCTCGGTGATGTACCCCGCGAAGTACTCCGATCCGGGCGTCGCTCCGCCGAAGACGAGGACGCCGAGCCCGAAGAGCACGGCGATGCCGACGTAGAGCGCCGACCAGATCGACGACTCCTTCAGCGTGGGCTCGTGGGCCTTCCGGACGTGGAAGAAGAAGTCGAAGAGCAGGAGCAGGACGATGAAGACGATCGTCAGGGTCCAGATCAGGGGCGATACGGTCATGAAGGGGCTGGCCTCGCTCGTGAAGGGGGTCGTCGTGGAAACGCTGCCAGACCTCCGGGTCGCGGGAGAGCCACTCGAGGCCGAGACCGCCGGCGACGCGGTGCCGCTTCGCC
>NZ_PSVI01000037.1:0-36779 GCF_002931415.1 Rathayibacter sp. AY1E8 | reverse complement strand
CGTGATCCGGGTGCTCGTCGTCGAGGACGAGCCTCTGACCGCGAGCGCCCACGCCGACTACGTCCGGCGGGTCGACGGCTTCGAGGTGGCCGCGGTCGCCGGCAGCGGCGCGGAGGCGATCCGGGCGCTGCGCGCGGACCCGGGCATCGCGCTGATCCTGCTCGACATGAACCTGCCTGACATGGGCGGCCTCGACCTCTGCCGGGCCGTCCGGGCGGCGGGCCTGGACGTCGACGTCATCGCGATCACCGCTGTCCGCGACGCCGCGAACGTGCGCGCCTCCGTCGCCGCCGGCATCGTGCAGTACCTGATCAAGCCGTTCGTCTTCAGCGCGTTCGCCGCCAAGCTCGCCAGCTACCGGTCGTACCGCGAGCGGATGCACGGCGCCGACGTCGCCAGCCAGCACGAGGTGGACGGGGCCTTCGCGGCGCTCCGCACCTCCAACGCCCCGGGTCTGGCCAAGGGGCTCTCGGCCCAGACCCTCGAGGCCGTCACCGCACTGCTGGGCCCCGTCGGCCTCTCGGCGGCCGAGCTCGCCACCCGCCTCGACATCTCGCGGGTGACGGCCCGCCGCTACCTCGAGCATCTCGCCGACTCCGGAGTGGCGGACCGCGCGCCCCGCTACGGCTCCCCCGGCCGCCCGGAGCTGGAGTACCGCCGCCGCTGAGCGCGCGTCAGGCGGCCCGCAGTGCGGCGGCGATCTCCTCCTCGATCAGGTCGTGGTTGATCGCCGCGCCCACGCGCAGCCCGTCGGCGGACGAGGCGACGACCTGCGCCATGGGCTCGACCAGCGAGCCCGCGGCGAAGACCCCGGCGACGCCGGTCCGGCCCATCGGATCGACGGCGAGGTGCCGCGCGACTCCCGACGGATGGTCGGCGAGCTCGAGGCCGAGCCCCTCGGGGAGCCGCCCCTCGACCCGCGGGCCGACGACGAGCGCGTCGAGCTCGTGCCGCCGACCGTCGATCACCACGCCGACCAGGCGGTCGTCCTCGACGAGGACCTTCTCGACGCGACCCGGCACGAGAGCGATCCCGCGGGCGGCCAGCCCCGCCGCCTCGTCGCCGGCGGGCGCGGGTGCGCCGTGGAGCAGGATCGACGTCCGGTCGCTGAGCTGTCGGAACATCTGCGCCTGGTGCCCGGCGAACGAGCTGCCGAGCACGCCGATCCGCCGGCCGCGCACCTCGAAGCCGTGGCAGTAGGGGCAGTGCAGGACGTCCCGTCCCCAGCGGGCGCCGAGCCCGGGGATCTCCGGCAGCAGGTCGCGGACGCCGATCGCGAGCAGGAGGCGGCGCGCGCGGAGGACCGTGCCGTCGGCGAGGGTCGCGGTCACGCCCTCGGCACCCGCGGAGGCGCGGACCGCCTCGCCCTCGATCACCCGGGCCCCGTAGCCCCCGGCCTCGGCGCGCGCCAGGCGCACCAGCTCCGTCGGCGGGACGCCGTCGCGGGTCAGCACGTTGTGGGCACCGGGCGAGGGTGCGTTGCGCGGAGGTCCGCCGTCGACGACGAGGACGTCGCGGAGACTGCGGCCGAGGGCAGTGGCGGCGGCGAGGCCGGCGAAGGAGGCGCCGAGGATCAGGACGTCGGCGGGGGCAGGGACGGACGGGCCGGTGGGGGCGTCGGTGGAGGTCATGGGTCGATGCTCCGCCGCCCCGGGCTGGGCCGCGAGGATCCGTGCCGTTCCGGCATGCGGCGCGACCGCCCGTGCCAGGATGGCGTCGTGCCCGAGACCCCGCCCGCCCCCTCCGACGACGAGATCGTCGCCGCCGTCGGACCACGGCTCCGGCGCCTGCGCACCCGCCGCGACCGCACGCTCGCGTCCCTCGCGGCCGAGACCGGCATCTCGGCGAGCACTCTCTCGCGCCTCGAGAGCGGCGGCCGCCGCGCGACGCTGGAGCTGCTCCTCCCGATCGCCCGCGCCCTCGGGGCGCCGCTCGACGAGCTCGTCGGCGCCGCGCCGGAGGATCCCCGCGTGCACGGGCGGCCGGTGCGCCGGAACGGCATGCTCATCCAGCCGCTCAGCCGCGACGCGGGCGCGCTCCAGGCGTTCAAGCACACGCTCCCGGCCGGGCCGGTGACGGAGCCGGCGGAGCAGCGCGCGCACGAGGGCTTCGAGTGGCTCTACGTGCTGAGCGGGCGGCTCCGCCTGCGGCTCGGCGAGCACGATCTGGTGCTGCCGGCCGGCGAGGCCGCCGAGTTCGACACCCGGGTGCCGCACTGGTTCGGCCGCGCCGACGAGCAGCAGGTCGAGTTCCTCAGCCTCTTCGGCCGCCAGGGCGAGCGGATGCACGTGCGCGCGTCCACGCGCCGCTGAGCGCGGTCACGCCTCGCCGAGCACCTCGCGCGCGAAGCCCTCGGTGCGCGCCCGCAGAGTGGCGATCCGCTGCGCTCGCGCCGCCTCGAGGTCGAAGCCGATGTAGGCCACCGACGGGCGCCGCCGCACGTTCACCGAGCACTCGAAGCGGGAGCAGACGAGCGTGCCGAGCGAGTCCCCCGCCCGCCCGGCCGCTCCGGCCTTCCGCGCCCCGAAGAAGACGACGTCGTTCGGGAGCTGCACGTCGCGGCACCACGAGCACTGCGCCCGCGAGCGCGGCAGGGCGTCGGCCTGGGTGAGCAGGACCCCGACGAGGCGCTCCTCCAGCGGCACGACGACGTAGGCGCGGCGGCCCATCCTCCGGTCGCGCCAGCCGAGATGGTCGATGACCGACCAGTCCAGCGCGTCGAAGTCCTTCGGCAGCGCGAGGTCGGCGACCTCCTTGCGGGAGGCGTTGACGAAGGACTCGCGGATCTCGGTCTCGGTCAGTGGCTGCATAGCGCTTCCGAGCCTAGGCCGGGATCAGCCCAGGTGGGCGACGGCCTCCTTCGGAGCATGGGCGAGGAACTCCTCCTTCTTCACCCGGATCATCGCGACGGCGACGACGGAGGCGACGACCAGCCCGATCGCGGCCGCGACGAAGACCGCGGAGTAGCCGTCGACGAAGGCGACCGGCGACTGCTGCTCACCCGCGACTCCCGCGTAGAGGGTCGTGAAGATCGACAGCCCGATCGAGCCGCCGATCTGCATGGCGGCGTTCGCGGTCGCTCCGGCGGCACCGGCGTCGTGGGCCGCGACTCCGGTGAGCGCGAGGTTCTGCAGCGGCACGAAGACCATTGCCATGCCGATGCCCAGGAGGATCAGCGCGGGCAGCACCTCGAGGAGGTAGCCGCCGTCGGGGGTGATGCGGCTCAGGTAGAGGAGCCCGGCCGCCGCGATCAGCGGGCCGACGATCATCAGCACGCGCGGGCCGATGCGCGGCAGCAGCTTGGCGGCGACTCCGGCGACGATCATGATCGTCACCGTCATCGGCAGATTGGCCAGGCCCGCCTCGAGCGGCGGCAGGCCCAGGACCAGCTGCAGGTGCAGGGTCAGGTAGAGGGTGGAGCCGATCATCACGCTGCCGACGATCGCCTGGACCAGGAAGGCTCCGCCGCGGACGCGGTCGGCGACGATGCGCAGCGGCAGCGACGGGTGGTCGGAGCGGGCCTGGATCCGCACGAAGAGGGCCAGCAGCAGCACGCCGACGAGGAGGAAGCCGAGGGTGTCGACGCGGAGCCAGCCCTGCTCGGCGAGGGTGAAGCCGTAGACGACGCTCGCGAGCCCGAGCGCGACGGTGATCGTCCCGGCGACGTCGAAGCGGTTGCGCCCCTCCGCGCGGCTCTCGGTGACGAGCAGCTGGCCGGCGATCGCGCCGACCACGACGACGGGGACGTTGACGAGGAGGCACCAGCGCCAGTCGGCGAACTCGGTGAGCAGCCCGCCCAGCACGAGGCCGACGGCGGCGCCCGCTCCGGCGACCGCTCCGAAGACGGCGAAGGCCGTGCCCCGCTCGCGGCCGGAGGGGAAGGAGACGGTGAGGAGGGCCAGAGCGGCCGGGGCGAGCAGCGCGGCGAAGGCGCCCTGCAGCCCGCGGGCGGCGATCAGCTCCGTGCCGGAGGTGGCGAGGCCGCCCCAGGCGGAGGCGGCGCCGAAGCCGATCATCCCGATCAGGTAGGTGCGCTTGCGGCCGGTGTAGTCGGCGATGCGGCCGCCCAGGAGCAGGAGCGCGCCGAACGCGAGGGCGTAGGCGGTGACGACCCACTGGCGCTCGACGTCGGTGAGGCCGAGGTCGGCCTGCGCGGCGGGGAGGGCGATCGTGACGATGGTGCCGTCGAGCACGACGACGAGCTGCGTGAGCGCGAGGATCACGAGCACCCACCAGCGGCGGGCGGAGGAGGGAGCGGACGGGGAGGGCATGGCGGCCTTTCACACGGAGCGGAGCGGGACCGGCGGGTCCGGATCCGAGCCGCGTCATCGGGGCCGAACCACCCCAACCAGTTGGTTGGGCGAAGAAGAGTGTATCGTTCGAGCGCCCGGAGGTGAACCATGGAGCCGACATCCGATGCGGCGCTGCCCGCACGCGAGCGGATCCTCCGCGCCGCCTCCGTCGAGTTCGCCGCCCACGGCTTCGCGGGCGCCCGGGTCGACCGTGTGGCCGCGGCGGCGGGTCTGAACAAGGAGCGGCTCTACGCCTACTACGGCGGCAAGCGCGGCCTGTTCGTCGCGACCGTCGTCGAGGCGCTCGGCGCTCTCGACGAGACGCTCCTCGCCGAGGCGGCGGACCTCCCCGACCTCGCGGGCCGCATGTTCGACCATGTGTGGGAGCACCCGGAGTTCCTGCGCCTGCTCACGTGGGCGCGCCTGGAGGGAGCCGGCGTCTGGGAGGAGGCCGGCGAGCAGCTCGGCGGGGTCCCCGCCCCCGAGGCCCGGGTCCTCGAGTGGCAGCGCACCGGCGTCGTCGACGCGAGCTGGTCCGCCGACGACCTCTTCATCGCCCTCCTCGGCCTCTGCGAGATCTGGCACCTCACCCCCTTCGCCTCCCGGGGCGGGGAGAAGACGCGCGACCGCCGCCGCGCCTTCGTCGTGCACGTCGCGCAGCTGGTGGGCGCACCGCGCTGAGGCAGACCCCTCCCCCGGCAACGGAAGCGACGTCGGCATCTCCGATCCGGACGCGGTGGACGGGGCGGCTCATCCCTCCGAGCCGGAACCCGACGGATCGGACTGGAGTGGGAGGTCCCGCGGATCCGGCTTCGGGACGACCCCTTCATCACCCGGAAGGACCGCGCCCGCCGCGCGCTGAGCCTCGTCCTCGAGGAGGAGTGATTCGAAATCGCCGGGCGCGAACGGCATCTCCGCCCCGATCATGTACATCTCCTCGACAGCGCCGGTGACGAAGCTCGCCCGCAGCACCGGTCCGCCCTGCCCGTAGACCGTCGGGCGCGGAGTCGAATCGGTCACTCTCACCGTCATCCCCAGAGACTCCCAGTAGTCCGCGACCTTCCGCGCATCCCCCTCGACATCGGTGCCCGCCGGGGCCCACCAGGCGTAGCTGTAGCTCGCACCGCTCATCCGGTCGCCGGGGCCGCACACATCGGGCCTGGCCGCGCCGCTCCGCGGCCACCACCCCTCCACATCGAGCCGCCCCGCGGAGTCCCGCACGAACTCCACCACCCGATCCCGACCCTCCCGAGGACTCATCGTGCTCACCGGTCTCGCCTCCTTCTCCGTTGCACAAGCGGTCATCGACATCACGAGCAGAGCGGCGACGGTCAGCGCGACGCCCGTCCGCTGAGGAGAGCCTCTACCCGCCATGGGAGGCTCCCACGACCGCCTTCTGGAAGGCGGTCGGTCCGAGCGGCCGGTTCTCGGTCAGCAGGTCGAGTCGCCGGGAGACGGCCCACGCCGCGTTCTGCAGGGACTCGGTGTTCGTGTCGAGATACCCCGCGAGATCGCCGTCGTCGCTCTTCAGCGCAGCGTGATCCGTCACGATCCTCCCGGCGTCGCCTCCGGTCTCCACACCGAAGACGCGCGCGCCGAAGTCCTCGTCAGCGGGATCCGTGTGGTGGTTCCAGCTGAAGGCGCGGCCCATCCACGCGGCCTCGTCGCCGCTCTCGGTCTCGCCGAGGTACTTGTCCCGCGCCTGCCCCGCGAAGACGGATTCCGCGTGCAGGTCGCTCGCCTCGTCGACGCTGTCCGGGAGGCCGGCCGAGCCCAGCGTCACGACGACCCCGAGCTCGACGTCCGAGCGCGAGGCGGCGACGGCCATGACGGTGCTGCCGTAGGAGTGGGCGACGACGTTCGGCTTCGGCAGGTCGTCGCCCCGGACCGCGGAGAGCCCCTGGACAGCCGAGGCGAGTGCGGCGCCGCCGGCGACCGCCTGGTTCGAGGTGAGGACGTCCATGCCGTTCCCGCCGAGCCGCGCCATCGGCGGGGTCTCGTAGCCGATCCAGGAGACGACGGCGCTGCCGGGCGGGAGGAGCGACTGCAGATTCTGCGACGCCTTCGTCCATCGGGTCATGCTCTCCGTCGTCTGTCCCATCCCGGGGACGGCGTAGGTGACGTTCGTGGCGGTGTCGGGATCGCCGATCGAGACGGCGGCGAGCGGAGGCTCGTCGGCGGTCAGGGAGATGAGGAAGCGCGGGTCCTGACCGAGACCGCGCCGGAGCGATGCCCGCACGTCCCTCAGCGCCACCAGCTGCGACTCCACCGCCGCGAGTCGCTCCCCGTCGCCCGCCTTCCCGCGCAGGCCCGCCGCCTCGCTCCTCAGCGCCACGATCCGCGCCCTCAGCGCCCTCTCGTTCGCCCTCACCCGGGCGCGGTAGGGAACACCCTCCAGATTTCCGATCACCCCGGGCAGACCGGCGACCAGCGCCGCCTGCTGCGGCGAGAAGCGCGCGCCGTCCGTGGAGTCGAGGCTCCGCCACCAGTCGTTCACGAGGGTCGGAGCCAGTCGCCCGAGGCGCGCCGCGAGGTCGGGCGACGCCGCCAGGAGTGTCGCGAGATCGTCGGACGAGAGCGCCGCGAGGGAGTCGAGCAGGCTCCGGCCGCCCCGGGGCCGCGCCAGGGTGCCGACGGCGTCGAGGACCGGAACGGAGAGCGCCGCTCCCCCCGCGGCGGTGAAGGCCAGGGAGATCTGCTCGACCCAGGTCGCGTCGGCCGCACCGATCGACAGCAGCTCGCGGAAGCCCCGGAGCACCGAGAAGGACTCGACCGGCGCCCACGAGCAGCGGTTGCCGAAGGCTCCCCAGGCGGCCATCAGATCCTGGAGCCGGGAGCGCATCGCCTCGTCCGCCTGCCGGGTCTGCGAGACGAAGACGTCGAGGCGCTCGGGGTCGGCGGAGGTCGTGCCTCCCGCGGCGGGGCCGCCCGGGGACGTGCGGGGCACCGACCGGGGGGAGAACAGCGCACGGATCGGCGGAGGCACGACCGGCCGATCGGACGGCGGCCGGTCGACGACCTCCTCGACTCCCGCCGCGAGGGCCGCGACCGGATCGAGGCGGCGCTGCTGCTCGCGCTCGTCCGCCCGCCGCTCCCAGGCCGCGTACTCCTCCCGGCGCCGACGCTCCTCCTCGGCCTTCCGTGCCACGAGCCGCACCGTGTCGGCGAACTCGTGCAGCTCGGCGCTCAGCCGACCGCGGTTCTCCCTGTCGCAGACGCAGACCCGGCGGAACAGCTCGGCGTACGCGCCGCGGAACTCGCCCAGCGCGTACTCGGCAGCGACGGACCTCAGCAGCCCCTGGGAGGCGAGCGCCTCCGCCGCCTCGTCCGAGGCGCGGACCAGCTCCGCCGCTGCTGCGTGGTCGAAAGAGAACAGGGTCATCGCCTCCTGAGTGAGAACATCTCAGGAAATGTAGAACGACTACGACGGCGTCGGCACCGGGTGGCGCGAGACGGCGCGCGGTCAGCGCGCCCGCGCCGCGTCCGGCGGCACGCAGAAGTGGCGCGGACCGCATCGGTCCGCGCCACTCGTCCAGATCACGCGGCTCACTCCGCCGCGGTCAGCCGCTCCAGGTATCCCGCGAACGCACGCAGGTCCTCCTCGGGCCAGGCGCTCAGCGCCTCCTGCATCCGCTGCCGCTGACGGCCGCCGAGGTCGCGCATCCGCTCGCATCCGGCCGCGCTGAGCGAGAGGAACCGCGCTCGGCCGTCGGCGGGATCGGAGGTCATCTCGACCAGGCCCAGCTCGGCGAGCTGGCGGGCCTGGCGGCTGATCGCGCTGCGGTCGACCCCGAGCCGCTCCGCCGCGGCGCCGGAGTGGACCGGACCGCAGCGCTCGAGGACCCGCAGCAGCCGCAGTCCGAAGGGCGGCAGCGCCGGGTCGATCGACGCCGCCGCGTCCCGGACGGCGAGGCGCACCTGGACGGCGAGCACGGTGATCTGCTCCTCGACCTCGTGCAGCGCCTCGGCCGAGGGCGCGGCGGCGGGCATCAGGAGCGCTCGATCACGTCGACGGAGCCGGTGGGAGCGGCGTGCCGGGCGTGCCCGACCGGCTCCTCCTGCCGCTCCTCGTCGGCGTGGCGGCCGTGTCCGACGGGAGTGGCCTCGCGACCCTCCCGGGCGTGCGTCGCGTCGTCCGTCCGCCGGGCCTGGCCGACGGGGCGGAGCGCCGCCTGGCCGTCCGAGGCGGCGATGAGGGCGTCCTCCGCGGCCTGCAGCGGAGTGGTCGGCTCCGCCTTGAGCTGCACCGCGTTCTTCGAGCCGAGGCTCACGTTCGGCAGGAGGACGACGGCGATCAGCGTGACCACGGCGAGCGGGATGCTGTAGAGGAACACGTCGCCGACGCCGATCCCGTAGGCGCTCTCGACCACGACGCGCACGGCGTCGGGCAGGGTGGCCGGCTGCGGGATCGTGCCGCTGCCCAGCGCCTGCGCGGCGAGAGCCTGGTCGGCGGGAGCGAGCCCCGCGATGCCGGTCTTGATGCGGTCGGCGATCACGGTGCCGAGCATCGAGCCCAGGACCGAGACTCCGACGGTGCCGCCGAGGCTGCGGAAGAACGTGACCGCGCTGGTCGCGACGCCGAGGTTCTTCACCTCGATCGAGTTCTGCACCACCAGGACGAGGTTCTGCATCAGCATGCCCAGGCCGGCACCGAGGACGGCCATGTAGATCCCGACGAGGACCAGGTCCGTGTCGTAGCGGAGGGTGCTGAGGAGGGAGGTGCCGATCACGGCGAGCACGCCGCCGCTGATCATGATCGCCTTCCACTTGCCGGTGCGCGAGATGATCCCGCCGAAGATCGTCGACGCGATCAGCAGGCCGGCCATCATCGGGATGGTGAGCAGGCCCGACTGGGTCGGCGTGGCTCCGCGGGCCAGCTGCATGTACTGCGCGAGGAAGACGGCGACGCCGAACATCGAGACGCCGACCGAGATGCTCGCCACGACGGCGAGGCTGAAGGTGCGGTTCTTGAACATCCCCATCGGGATGATCGGCTCGGCCACGGTGAGCTCGGTGATCACGGCGGCGATCAGCAGCACGACGGCACCGCCGACCATGACCGCGGTCTCCCACGAGGCCCAGTCGAAGTTCTTGCCGGCGAGGGAGACCCAGATCAGCACTAGCGAGACTCCGCCCGCGATGAGCACGGCGCCGAGGTAGTCGATCCGCACCTTGCGCTTCGGGTGCGCGGGGAGGCGGAGGGTCATTTGGAGGAGGACGATCGCGACGATCGCGACGGGCATCGCGATGAAGAAGTTCCAGCGCCAGCCGAACGCGTCGGTCACGACGCCGCCCAGGAGCGGGCCGCCGACGGTGCCGATCGCCATCACGCCGCCGAAGAGGCCGGCGTACTTGCCGCGCTCACGGGGGCTGATGATGTCGGCCATGATGATCTGGCTCAGCGCGGCGAGTCCGCCGGCGCCCAGGCCCTGGAACACGCGGAAGACGATCAGCATGTTCGTGTCCTGCGAGAAGCCGGCCAGGGCGGAGCCGATGACGAACAGCCCGAGGGCGAGCTGGATCAACAGCTTGCGGTTGAACAGGTCGGCGAACTTGCCCCAGAGCGGGGTGGAGACCGTGGTCGCGAGCAGGGTCGCGGTGACGACCCAGGTGTAGGCGTTCTGGTCGCCCTTGAGGTCGGAGATGATCCGGGGCAGCGAGGTCGACACGACCGTGCCCGCGAGGATCGAGACGAACATGCCCAGCAGCAGGCCGCTGAGCGATTCGAGCACCTGGCGGTGCGACATGGCGCCGTCCGGCCCGGCGGGGGCGTGCGGCGCGGTGGTTCCGCGCGATGCGGCGCGGTGTTCGGGGTGTGACATGGGCTCCTCTTCAGCACGGCGGCGGTTCTAGTTGACTGCGATCAACTATTGACCGAGAGCAACTATATAGCCGGGCGTCACGAATCTCCAGTGGCACTCTGCTGCCGTCCAGGCGCCGCTCCGGCCGCGCCTATCCTCGGAGCATGGACAACATCGATCGGAAGATCCTCGATCTGCTGCGCCAGAACTCCCGCGCGGGCTACGGCGACATCGGCGGCGTGGTCGGGCTCTCCGCCTCCGCGGTGAAGCGCCGCGTCGACCGCCTCGTGGCCGACGGCGTGATCCGCGGCTTCACGATCAAGGTCGACCCCGCGGTCGACGGGATGGCCACCGAGGCCTACGTCGAGCTCTTCTGCCGCGGCACCGTCGCTCCGGACGAGCTCCGCCGCATCCTCTCCGCGGTCCCCGAGGTCGTCGACGCGGGCACGGTCACCGGCTCCGCCGACGCGATCGTCCACATCCGCTCGCGCGACATCCCCAGCCTCGAGCTCGCCCTCGAGAAGGTCCGCATCGCGCCCAACGTCGACCACACGCGCTCCGCGATCGTCCTCTCCCGCCTCATCCAGCGCAGCGAGGCCTGACGGATCGCGCCATCTCCTCGACGCGCGTCGCGACCGCCTGGTACTCCATACCTGTATGGTGAATTCAGGAGGGCGAGCATGAGCGACAGGGAACAGGCCGGTACGGCGGCACGACGGAGACGGCGCATCTGGCTGATGCTGCCGGCACTGTTCGTCGGCGTCCTGGCCGGGCACCTCGTCGCGACCGCGGTGGGCGCCGAGGATCCGTGGGACGTCGTGGTCACCGCCGCCGTCGCGGCAGCGGTGGCGTCCGTCGTCCTCGCCCTCGTCGACCGACGGCGCTGAGCCCTCCCTCCTGGATCGGAATCCGAGGGAGGGAACGACGATGGAACGACAGAGGACGAGCACGGCACTGGTCGCGGCGGCGGCCGCTCTGCTGGCGGTGCCGCTGTTCACAGCGCAGGCCGCGCACGCCGAGCCGGCGAGGCAGGAGACGAGCAGCCGAGTGCACCTCGAGGCACGGGGCGGATCGGCGTCGACGGTGACCTTCGACGTCACCGACGACACGCGGATCGTCGAGCTGGCGGGCGGCGGGGTCGGCTTCACGGACGGCGCCGAGACGTCCGACGCACTCCCGGAGAGGATCGACGTCGGACGCGGCCGCACCGTGTCGGGCCACTGGTCGATCGACGACTCCGACACGCTCACCTTCCACTTCGCCCCGGACTCGGCGTCCCGCTCGGCGGTGGGCGGCCTGCACCTGAACAGCGACTGGAGCTCGCCCGAATGGGGCCACTGCGTCGCCGGGAGCGGCGTCAGCGGTGCCGCGACCGGCGGGGTGATCGGTGCGATCTCCGGTCCCGGCGCGATCGCCTCCGCGACCGGCGGGCTGCTCGCGGGGATCATCGGCGGAGCGATCACCTGCTGAGCGCCGCCTCCTGAACGACCCGGATCAGGCGGGCGCGTCCGCTGCGGTGTGGACGCGCTCGCCGCCGATCCAGGTGCCCAGCACCCGGGTGTCCCCGATCGCCCGGGGGTCGCCGGCGAAGGGGTCCCGGTCCAGCAGGGCGAAGTCCGCCGCGAGTCCCACGGCGATCGAGCCCGACTCGCCCTCCAGGCCGTTCACCCACGCCGAGCCGGCCGTGGAGGCGGAGAGGGCGGTGGCGAGGTCGAGGCGCTGCCCCGGGAGGAACACCTCCTCGCTCCACCCCGGCTCGCGCTCGGACGGCGCCGAGAGCCGGTTCACCGCGACGTGGATCGCGGCGAGCGGGTCGGGCGTCGACACCGGCCAGTCGCTCCCCGCGGCGAGCACCGCGCCCGAGCGGAGCAGGTCGCCGAAGGGGTACTGCCACGAGCCGCGCCGCTCGCCGAGGAACGGCAGCGTCAGCTCCACCATCTGCGGCTCCAGCGAGGCCCACAGCATCTGCAGGTTGGCCGTGACGTCGAGCGCACGGAAGCGCGGCAGGTCGTCCGGATGCACGACCTGCAGGTGGGCGAGGTGGTGGCGGTTGCCGCGGCGCCCGTTCGCCTCGATCGCCCGCTCGACGGCGTCCAGGCACTCGCGCACGGCGCGATCGCCGATCGCGTGGAAGTGCACCTGGAACCCGGCCGCGTCCAGGAGCGGCACGGCCTCGCTCAGGAGGCGCGGGTCGACCATCGAGAGGCCGTCGCCGTGACCGTGGCCGCCGTGCCCGTCGAGGTAGGGCTCGAGCATCGCCGCCGTGAAGTTCTCGGCGACCCCGTCCTGCATGATCTTGACGGTCGTCGGCGCGAAGCGGTCGGCGGCGAGCGCCGCGCGCCGCTCGACGAGCTCCGGGATCTGCTCGACGCCGCGGCCCCGGTCCCACCACAGCGCACCGCGGACGCGCCCGGTCAGCTCGCCGCTCAGCGCCGCGCGGCGGTACACCGGACCGGGGTCGCCCACATCGCCGTAGGAGCCGATGATCGCGTCCTGCCACGCCGTCACTCCGAACGAGTGCAGGGTCTCCTGCCCGAGGAGCAGCGCGCGGTGGAGCTCGTCCGCGCTGGCGGGCGGGAGATGGCGGCGGACCGCGTCCATCGCCCCCTCGTGCAGGGTGCCGGAGGGGGTGCCGTCGGCCAGGCGCTCGATGCGGCCGTCGGCGGGGTCCGGCGTCGTGCGGTCGATCCCCGCGAGGCGCAGTGCGGCGGAGTTGACCCAGGCGCCGTGCCCGTCGGCGTTGGTGAGGAAGGCGGGCCGGTCAGGGACGACCGTGTCGAGCTCGCGGGCGGTCGGGGTTCCTCTGGGGAAGTCGGGCAGGTTCCAGCCGCCGCCGAGGATCCACTCCGCTCCGCTCTCCCGAGCCGCGTACCCGGCGACCGTCGCCAGGTGCTCGGCGGGCGATCCACCCGCTCCGAGCCAGCAGCGCAGCAGCGCGGCGCCGCCCCAGACCGGGTGCACGTGGGCGTCCTGGAAGCCGGGGACGAGCATCCGGCCCTCGAGGTCGACCACCTCGGTGCGCGGCCCGATCAGGTCGGAGGCGTCGGCGCCGACCGCGACGATCCGCCCTCCGACGACAGCGACGCCGTGCGCTCGGGAGCGCACGGCGTCGGCGGTGAAGACGGCGCCGCCGGTCAGGACGAGATCGGCGGCGCGCACGGGTTCAGAAGCCCGCGGGAGCGAAGGCCTGCGTCATCTGGGAGAAGAGCGACACCGTCCAGCCGATCGCGATGAGGAACGACACGACCACGACGCCGAGGAAGACCCAGAGCGGGAGGAGGCCGCCGCCGGTCACGCGCTTCACGACCACGCTGCGGCCGATCACGTAGACGTAGGGAGCGGCGAGGAAGGCCCACGCCCAGTGGAACGGACGCTGCATGCCGGCTCGCTTCAGCTGGCGCCAGTCGAGGAAGGCGAAGACGACCTCCGCCGCGTAGATCAGGAAGCCGACGACCTGGAGCACGCCGAGGCCGACGAGGTAGGCCGTCGACATCCCCATCGAGGAGCTCGGCCCGTAGGTCGAGGCCATCGACGAGTCGACGATCGCGCTCGGCGGGAGGAGGAAGATCGACAGCGCCGAGAGCAGCGGCAGGAGGACCACCACCCAGATCCACGGGGTGGACGTGACGATGCTCGTGTCACGCTGCTGCACGGGTGCTCCGGGAGCCGCGGAGTAGGCCGGGTACTGCGGCTGCTGCTGGTTGTAGGGCTGCTGCGGCTGCTGGCCGTAGGGCTGCTGGCCGTACCCCTGCTGGCCGTACTGCTGGGGAGCCTGCTGGCCGTAGCCCTGCTGCGGCTGCTGCTGGCCGGAGGGCTGCTGCGGCTGCGGCTGCTGACCGGCGCCCTGCTGGCCGTAGCCCTGCTGCCCGTAGCTCTGCTGCGGGTCGGCGGACGACGGCTGCTGCGGATACCGACCCGAGGCCGACTGCCCGTAGCTCGTCGCCGCTCCGCTCGACGTCTCCCCGTAGGCGGGACGCTCGGCGGGCGGCGAGGGCGGAGTCGGTGCGGTCGGCGGAACGGGAGTCGCGGCGGCCTGCGCCGACCCGCTCTCGGCCGGGGCGGTGGGAGTGGCCGCCGGTGCGTCGCGGAGCGACTCCGTCCAACCGGTCCCGTCCCACCAGCGCTGACGGGACGAGCCCGCCGGGTCCGGGTACCACCCGGCGCGGGGTCCGGAGGCCTCGCCGCCCGTGCTCGCGCCCTGGTCCGTGCCGGTTCCGTTGTCGTCCGTCATGGCGTCCTCCACTCCCCTCCGGGCGTCTGCCCGCGATCTCGGACCACCGTAGCGCCGCGACACGATGCATGGCCTGAGGGCGGGCTGATCGCGCGCTGTCCGAGCGCTGTCCGCACCGGCAGGCGCCGGAGGCCGCCGACCGCCAGGATGGACGCATGCCCCACCTCCTCCGAGCCCGCGCCGCCCTCTTCGACATGGACGGGACGCTCGTCGACTCGACGGCCGTCGTGGAGACCATCTGGGGCGCCTTCGCCGAGCGCTTCGCTCTCGACCACGACGCGGTGCTCGGCGCCGTTCACGGTGTCCGCGCCGCCGACAGCGTCCGCCGCTTCGCTCCGGCCGGCAGCGACGTCGACGCGATCGTCGCGGAGCTCGACGCGTACGAGCTCGAGCACACCGAGGGCACCGTCGAGATCCCCGGCGCGACGGCGTTCCTCGCCTCACTCCCCCGCGAGCGCGTCGCCCTGGTCACGTCCGCGAGCCCGGCGCTGGCGGCCGCACGTCTGGCTGCGGCGGGCGTCCCCTCCCCCGACACCGTCGTCACCGCGCACGACGTCGCGAACGGCAAGCCCGCTCCCGACGGCTACCTCGCCGCCGCGGCCCTGCTCGGCGTCTCCCCCGAGGAAGCGCTGGTGTTCGAGGACGCCGAGGCCGGCATCCGGGCGGGTCTGGACGCGGGCATGCGCGTGATCGTCGTCGGGAGCCACGAGAGTGCGAGCACCCGGGGGCTGCCCCGGATCGCGCACTACTCCGACGCGCGCGCCGCGCTCGAGGGCGACGAGCTCGTCGTCACCCTCGGCGGGCCTCAGTAGCGGATCGCGTCGATCACCTTCACCCGCACGGCGACGATCGCCGGCACCAGGCCCGCGAGCGCGCCGACGAGGGTCGCCGCCCCGAGCCCGAGCAGCGCCGCCTCGGCCGGGAAAGGCGGGATGTCGGCGATCCCGTTGTCCTGCACGAAGGCCACCGTCCACGGGTTGGTGACGAGGATGACCGCGACCGTCACGCCGACCACTCCCGCGACGACGGTCGCCACGACGCTCTCCATCATGATCGAGAAGAAGATGCGGCCGGAGGAGGCGCCGAAGCTGCGCCGGATGCCGATCTCGCGGATCCGCTGCCGGACGGTGACCAGGGCGATGTTGAGCAGTCCGAGCGCGCCGAGCGCCAGCACCAGGCCCGCCACGCCGCCGATCACCCAAGTCAGCACGCCGAAGGGGTCGGAGTCGTAGACCAGGTAGTCCTGCCGGTCGACCGACACCTCGAAGTCGGATCCCAGGGCGCCGGCCACGTCGCGCTCCACCGCCGCGGCGAGGGGCTCGGCCAGGTCGAGCGGCACCCACATCTCGTAGTTCGGCACGCCCTGCCCGCCGTACTGCGGGTCGGCGTCGCGGGCGACCGCCGGGTAGGCGTCCGCGAGCATCATCATCGACGGATCCGTCTCGAACTGCGAGGAGGGAGTCACGCCGACCACCACGCCCGTGACGTCGCGCTCGGAGCCGAGCAGGGTGACCACCGGGTGGGTGCGCAGATCCGGGCTCCCGATCCGCTCCCAGAAGCGCTCGTTGACGACGAGGGCGGGAGCGAGGCGCTGGGAGTCGCGGGCGGTGAACCAGGAGCCGTCCACGATCTTCAGCCGGTGCATCTCGGCGAAGGGCTGGTCGACCGCCTGCACCGCGACGTCGACGGCGCCGTCGGCGAACTGGACGCGCGCGCTGCCGTAGGTCGAGCGGCTCGCGTAGGTGATGGAGTAGCGCTCGAGCGCACCGGTCCACGCGGCCTGGAGTGCGTCGGCATCCACCTCGGAGGTGCCGGTACCGGAGGGGTAGGCGGAGAGGAAGAGGCTCGCCGGGCGCCCGCTGGAGCGCTCGGCCTGCTCGATGCTGGCCTGGCGGGCGATGCCACCGGCGGCGACGACCGCGGTCAGGGCGGCGACGGCCACCGCGACTCCGATCAGCGAGAGCAGCACGCGGCCGCGGTGGATCCGCAGCTCGGTCCACGCCTCGACGATCGCGCCGGCGATCCCGACGAGCGCGCGCATCAGAGGACCACCCCCTCGGCGACGGGGCCCGCATCCGCGGTCGAGCCCAGGCGGCCGTGGTCGAGCCGGTAGTGGCGCTCGGCCCGCGCCGCGATGGCCGGGTCGTGGGTGATGGTGACCAGCGCGGAGCCGGACTCGCGGGCGATCTCGTCGAGCAGGCCCATCACGCTCTCGCCGGTGTCGGTGTCGAGGGCGCCCGTCGGCTCGTCGGCGAGGATCAGCCGCGGTCGGCGCACCAGGGCGCGGGCGATCGCGATCCGCTGCTGCTCGCCGCCGGACATGCGCCCGGGCATCGAGTCCACGCGGTGCCCGAGGCCGACCCGCTCCAGCATCTCGGCCGCGAGGTCGCGGCGGCGCCAGAACTCCGATCCGGTCGCGTAGAGCAGCGGCGTCATCACGTTCTCGCGGGCGGTCCGCCCCTCCAGCAGGTTGAACTGCTGGAAGATGAAGCCGATGCTGCCGCCGCGGATGCGCGCGCGGGCCCGCGAGGACAGGGTCTCGGTGGGAGCGCCCTCGAGCAGCATCCGCCCCTCGGTGGGCTCGTCGATGAGTCCGAGGATGTTGAGCAGCGTCGACTTGCCGGAACCGCTGCGGCCCACGACCGAGACGTGGTCGCCCTCGCCCACCTCGAGATCGACTCCGTCGAGGATCGTCAGCGGCGGCGCGTCGGGCAGCGGGACGACCTTGCGGATCCCCTCGAGCCGGAGGATCGTCACGAGCAGAAGACCGAGCCGTCGGGCTGCGCGATGCAGTCGCCGCCCAGCTGGACGTCGGGAGCAGCCTCCTCCGCGCCCGGCACGAACTGCAGGAGCTCGGCGCCCTCCTCCACTCCGCCGGTGATCTCGACGGAGCTGCCGTCGGTGAGTCCCAGCGTCACCGGGACCTCCTCGGTGCTGCCGTCGTCCGCCCGGCGGAACACGACGCCGGACTGGGCGGTGCCCTCGACCGCGGTGGTCGGCACGACGAGGACGTCCTCCGCCTTGCCTCCCGCGAGCGTCACCGAGGCGGCGAGCCCGGGGAACACGGTGACCTCCGTCGGCACCTGGCAGGTGAAGCTCGTGCCGGAGCCGCCGGTGGAGGTTCCACCGCCGCCGTCCGTCGCTCCGCCGGTCGTGCCGCCCTCGCCGGCTCCGGCGAGAGGGGTGCTGATGGTGAGGTCGGTGCAGGTGAAGCCGGCGGGCCCGCCGGTGATCGCGACCTGCGCCTCCGTCGGCCGGTTCTGGATGCGGTAGAGCTGCTGCGCGTCGATCGTGCCGGTGACGGCGTAGCTCGGCGGCGCGACCTGTCCGGTCACCTCGCCGACTGTGACGGCCTGGTCGTGGATGACGCCGAGCGCGCTGAGGGTGCCGCCGGTCGCGGCGTAGACCCGCTCGAAGCGCACGGAGGGCTCCTGCTGGGTGAGGGTGACGGCGCCGTCCGGGCCGGTCGTCTCGACCGGGTCGCGCGGAGTCTCGACGCGGATGTCGTAGATGAGATCGCCCGACGCGACGGCCGCGCCCTGCTGCACGTAGACGTCGTCGACCGTTCCGGCCGCCGTCGCCTTCAGCGGCACGGCGGGGTCGGCGGCGACGGTGCCCTGGAGGGTGAGGTCGTTGGTGACCGTGCCGCGGGCGACCGTGACGGTCGGCTCGGTGATCTCACCGGTCGGCTGCGTCGGATCGGCCTCGGCCGCGCCGTCCGGGAAGAACGCGATCTTCACCAGGGCGATGCTCGCCGCTCCGATGATGACCATCCACACGATCGGGAACACCCAACGCCGAACCGCACCCATCAAGTCCCCCGACTCCGCTTCCAGAGCGCTCCGCCGTGGGGCGCCGGAGGCAGCCTATCCGGCGACGAGGTGGCGTCCCGGACCGTGGCGCGCCCGTCAGCCGACGAGCGCCGCGACGATCGAGGCGACGCGGCGCGCCCTCGTCTCGGCGGCCTTCGCGCCCTCGACCGACGTGACGTGGGCCTTCCGCGCGCTCGGCGAGAGCGCGGCGAAGCGCTCCGCAGCGCCCGCCGAGGCCAGCGCGGACGCCAGGTCCTCCGGCACGACGACCTCGCGCGGCGCGGTGTCGAGCTCGATCACGACGTCGATCGCGTCACCGCCGGCGAGCTGCGTCTCGCGGCGCTTGTCGGCCGAGAACGGGATGAGCGCGCGTCCGCCCATCGCTCCGACCGTGCTGGTGAAGCGGTAGCCGTTCACCGTCACCGCGACGGCGGGACGCTTGCCGCCGCCGAGTGCCTCGAGGACCTCGGGCGGCACCTCGATGCCGGTGTTGTTGCCGATCTGGAAGAGCGTCGTGGTGAACTGCACGAGGCGACGATGGCACGGACTCCCGCGTGTCGCGCGGCCGATCGCTGTACTGACGAGGAGGGCCGTCGACTCGATCCTCGTCGACCTCCCGTTCACGGATCCGGAGCGCTCGAGGGCGTTCTCCCCGGCGCTCGGCCGGACCCTGGATCTCCTTTTCAGCCCTGAATCCGCTGTTCAGCGACGACGCCGCCTGCTCCGTCGCCTCCGAGCACGTGTCCGCGATGCTCCTCCCGCACCCCTCCTTCTCGACCTCCAGATCGAAGGAGATCATCGACGCGCGCTCCCGGGTGCAGGGCCTCTTCGCGGTGAGCGTCGGCAGCAGGGAGGAGGTCGGCGAGGTGCTCGGGAACGGGCCGGCCTCCGGCGGCGCCGAGCCGGTCGCGGTGCAGGACCTCGGCTCCATGCGGGCGCGGCCTCAAGGACCCTGACGGGCACGTCCGGGAGTCCCTGTACATGAATTCGGCCGCGGCCGAGGCCGGTCCGCCCCGGGAGCGAGGGGTCGGTGCGCTCAGCAGGAGCGGGTGTCGGGGTCTCCGAGCGAGGAGCGCACGGCGTCGACCGTCATCCTGCCCTCGGGGTCGAGCCGGGCGAGCATGCGCGACATGATGTCGGCCAGCTGCGGGATCTGCTCGGCGTTGAGCGGATCGATGACGTCGGCCAGCACGGTCGCGACGTGACCGGGCGCCGTGTCGACGATCTTCTGGAGGCCGGCGTCGGTGAGCACCGCGTTCGTGGCGCGGCCGTCGGAGGCGCAGGGGCGGCGCTCGAGGTAGCCGCGGGCGACGAGGCGGGTCACCACGTGCGAGAGGCGGGGCAGGGTCGCGTTGGTGCGGGCGGCGAGCGTGGTCATCCGGAGGGCGCGGTCGGGCGCCTCGGACAGCATCGCCAGCGTCAGGTACTCGAAGTGCGTGAGTCCCGCGTCGCGCTGCAGCTGCGTGTCGAGGGCCCCCGGCAGCAGTTCCACGACCGCGATGAAGCGCAGCCAGGCGTCGAGCTGATCGGGCGTCAGCCAGCGTGTCTCGGGCGCACTCATCCCCCCACCCTACCCACTACTTGCCGCGACAAGTAAGTCCCCCCGCGCCTCGTCGAGCCGCGTCCCGGGGCTCCGTCGGGAGGCCGACCCGCGCCAGCCTGATCTCACCATCCCCGCGAGCACCGCCCCCGAGGCGAACCAGCGATCCGCGTACCAGCGGATCGCTGCAGCCGAACGCACCCCGCCCTGCAGAACGCGCCCCGTCACGAAGCCGACCGCGCCACACACGATCCACACCATCCCCGCGAGCACCGTCCCCGAGGCGAACCAGCGATCCGCGTGCGAGCGGATCGCTGTAGCCGAACGCCCCCCGCTCCTCAGAACGCACCCCGTCGAGAAGCCGACCGCGCCACACTCGATCCACACCATCCCCGCAAGCACTGCCCCCGAGGCGAACCAGCGATCCGCGTACCAGCGGATCGCTGCAGCCGAACGCACACCGCCCTGCAGAACCCACCCCGTCGCGAAGCCGACCGCGCCACACTCGATCCACACCATCCCCGCGAGCACCGCCCCCGAGGCGAACCAGCGATCCGCGTGCGAGCGGATCGCTGTAGCCGAACGCCCCCCGCTCCACAGAACGCACCCCGTCGAGAAGCCGACCGCGCCACGCCCGTCAGGGACGGGCGTGGAATCCAACTCACAGCACGTCGTCGCTCAGATCGATCGGGTTGCCGAAGCGGTGGTTCGTGATCGAGATCGCCTGCTCGCGGAGGAAGGGCAGCAGTTCGACGCGGCCGGCGGGGGTGACCGGGTCGGCGTAGACGGCGGTGTCGAGGGCGCCGCCGAGGGCTTCGGCGAGGGCGGTCGCGAGGGGGACGCGGGATCCGTCGGCGCGGGTGAGCGGGACCGGAGTTCCCGTGCTGCCGCGGGTCATGCCGGCGACGACGTCGGTGAAGGAGCCGGTCGAGTCGGACGATCGGCGGACGACGGCCTGCTGTCCGTGCGTCGGGCTGCCGGGGGCCTGCGGGCCCGCATAGCCGTCGACGCGGTCGGAGACGATGTCGCCGATGATGCGGATGCGCGGCGCCGTGATGCGGCCGGCCGCGGCGCGCTCGAGCCACTGGGCGTCGGTCTCGACGACGATGCGCGGGACGAGGCCCGCCATCTCGGCGAGCTCGTCGCCGCCGAGCATCTCCTGGACCCGCGGCGGGAGCGGGAGGGACGTGGAGATGTCCATCCGGGAGCGGGTCAGCAGGCCCGCGGCGATGACGCGGAGGAGCTCTCCGAGGTCGCCGCCGTCGGCCAGGCGCAGCGCGATCGGCACGCGGAGGTAGCGGAACAGGTTCCGCTCGACGCCGACCTTCGAGATGTCGGTGACGACGCCGAACTCGGTCGCCCAGGCGAGCTGGTCGGAGAGGGCGGAGCGGCGGAGCAGGTCGAACTGCTCGAACCGGAGCGAGGACTGGGCCGCCTCGATGAACTGGCGCGCGCGGTCGTCGAGGCCGCGCAGGTGCAGCGTCGAGGAGGAGCGCGCGGGCGAGGGCTTCCAGGAGCCGAGGCCGATGAGGTGGTTGGGTCCGCCCGCCTTCGCGCCGCCGCCGACGGACGAGCGCTTCCAGCCGCCGAAGGGCTGGCGCCGGACGATGGCTCCGGTGATGCCCCGGTTGACGTAGAGGTTGCCCGCCTCGACCGAGTCGATCCAGAGGGCGAGCTCGTCGGCGTGCAGGGAGTGGAGCCCGGCCGTGAGCCCGTACTCGGTGCCGTTCTGCATCCGGACGGCGTCCTCGAGGGTCGCCGCGTGCATGATCCCGAGCACCGGGCCGAAGAACTCGGTGAGGTGGACGTAGCTGTCCTCGGTGACGCCCTCGCGGATCCCGGGCGACCAGAGCGTGCCGCTCTCGTCGAGCCGCTGCGGCTCGACGAGCCACGACTCGCCTCCGCCCAGCGTGGTGAGCGCGTGCAGGAGCTTGCCGGTGGGCTCCTCGATGAGCGGCCCCATCACCGCCGACGGGTCGTCGGGCCGGCCGACGCGGAGCGACGTGACGGCGTCGACCAGCTGGGCGCGGAAGCGCTTGGAGCGGGCGACCGAGCCGACCAGGATCACCAGGGAGGCGGCGGAGCACTTCTGGCCGGCGTGCCCGAAGGCGCTGCGGACGATGTCGGCGACGGCGAGGTCGTAGTCGGCGTGGGGAGTGACGATGATCGCGTTCTTGCCGCTGGTCTCGGCCTGCAGTGCGAGGCCGGGCCGCCAGGAGCGAAAGAGGCGGGCGGTCTCGTAGGAGCCGGTGAGCAGCACGCGGTCCACGAGGGGGTCGGTGATCAGCGCCCGTCCCAGCTCCTCCTCGTCGAGGTCGACCAGGGCGAGGAGCTCCTGCGGGACGCCCGCGTCCCAGAGCGCCTCGACGAGCACAGCCGCCGAGCGGCGGGCCTGGGGCGCCGGCTTCACCACGACTCCGGAGCCGGCGGCGAGCGCCGCGAGGATCGATCCGGCCGGGATGGCGACCGGGAAGTTCCACGGCGGAGCGACGACGGTGACCCGCGCGGGGACGAAGGTGGCCCCGGTGACGGCGTCGAGCTCGCGGGCGCGGGTGGCGTAGTAGTGGGCGAAGTCGATGGCCTCGGAGACCTCGGGGTCGGCCTCGGCGATCGTCTTGCCGGTCTCGGAGGCCATCACCTCGATCAGGCGGTCGCGGTTCGCGGCGAGGACGAGGCCGGCGCGGTCGAGCACGGCCGCTCGGTCGTAGCCCAGGCGCTCGCCCCAGCGCTCCGCGCGGCGGGACACCGCGCGCAGCACCTCCTGGAGCTCCGCCTCGGTGCTCACGCGCGCGGCGTCGGCCGTGCCCGCTCCGATGGTCGAGCCGGCGATGCGCTCGGTGATCAGGCGCGCCCAGCGGCGGTTGCCGGGGAGGGCGGGGTCGGTGTCGGGCTCGTTGTGGAAGCCCGCGGTCGCGGCGGCCGCACCGGAGCCGCGGCTGAGGCCGAGGACGGCCTGCGTCAGGCCCGCGGCGGCCGGGTCCTGCGCCCGCTCGCCGGCGCGGGCGTGCTCCTGCACGAGGCGGCGGCCGGAGCCGGAGGACCACTCCCGCAGGCGGTCCTGCGTGCGGTTCGGCGGCGGGACGGAGTCGTCGAGGGCCTCGAGCGAGGCGCGGAAGCGGCCGAGCTCCCGCTGCAGCACCTCCTCGTCGTCGAGGCGGAACGCGGCCGACAGGAAGTTCTCGGGGCTGCTGTTCTCCTCGAGCCGGCGGATGAGGTACGAGATGGCCACGTCGAACTCGTGCGGGTGCACGACGGGCGTGTAGAGGAGGAGGCGTCCCACGTCCTCGCGGACGGCGCGCGCCTGCCCGGTCGCCATCCCGAGCAGCATCTCGATCTCGACCGCGCCGGTCACCCCGCGCTCGGTCGCCGTGAGCCACGCCCAGGCGAGGTCGAAGAGGTTGTGCCCGGCGACGCCCACGCGCACCGCGTCGACGCGCTCCGGCCGCAGCGCCCGGTCGAGCAGGCGCTTGTAGTTCGTGTCGGCCTCCACCTTGCTGCCGACGGTCGCGAGCGGCCAGTCGTGCAGGGCCGCGTCGACCCGCTCCATCGCGAGGTTCGCGCCCTTCACGACGCGCACCTTGATCGGGGCTCCGCCGCGGGCCCGGCGCTCCTGCGCCCACTCGGTCAGCTCGTCGAGCACGCGGACGGAGTCGGGCAGGTAGGCCTGCAGGACGATGCCCGCCTCGAGGTCGAGCATGCCCGGCTGCTCGAGGAGGCGCCGGAACACGGCGACCGTCAGGTCGAGGTCGCGGTACTCCTCCATGTCGAGGTTGATGAAGGTGGGGTCGGCTCCGGACGCGGCGGCCTGGTAGAGCGGGGTGAGACGCTCCACGACGCGGTCGACCTCCTCCTCGAAGGCCCACATCGACAGCTGGCTGACGACGCTCGAGACCTTGACGCTGACGTAGTCGACGTCCGGCCGCTCGAGCAGGCGGAGGGTCCCCTCGAGGCGGCGGCGGGCCTCGCGCTCGCCGAGCACGGCCTCGCCGAGGAGGTTGAGGTTGAGCCGGTCGCCGCCCTCGCGCAGCGCGGCGACGGCCGCGCCGAGACGGGCCTCCGAGGCGTCGACCACGAGGTGCCCGACGAGGCGGCGGAGGACCCGGCGGGCCGCGGGCACGACCACCCAGGGCAGCACGGGGCCGACGGCGCCGCCGGTGCTGATCGCGGCGCGCAGGTAGGAGGGGAGGAAGGCGGGCGTCTTCGCGGTGAGCGCCGCGAGGTTCTCGGCCGCGACCGAGAGGTCCTCGGGCCGGGCGACGCCGTCGACGAATCCGACGGTGAAGTCGAGTCCGTTCGGGTCCTGGAGCACGCCCGCGAGCCGCTGGGCGGCGGGCTCGACCGGGAACTCGCCGCTGCGCGCGATCCAGCGGCGGACCAGGGACTCGACGCGCTCGATCATCGGGCGGTCGTCGACCTCGGGCTCGGCGGCAGCGGGCGCCGCGTGCTCCGACTCCGACGCGGCGTCGGGCCCGCGCACGACCTCGTCCTCAGCATCGCGCACGACCTCGTCGTCGGCATCGGGCTCGCTCACGGCCTCGTCCTCAGCGTCGCGCACGACCTCGTCCTCGTCCTGAACACCGGGCTCGCGCAGGTCCTCGTCCTCAGCGTCGGACTCCTGCTCGTCCTGAGGCTCGGCCACGTCCTCGGACGCGGACTCCGGCGCCGGCACGACCTCGGCCCCGCTCACGGAGTCGCGCGCCTCACCGGCCTCGACCTCGTCGTCCGACTCCGTGCCGCCCTCCGGCGTCCGACCACCGATCGTCGCGTCGACGCCGCTCCGCACGGCCGCGTCGTCGGGCTCGCGCTCCGGGTCGCTGCCGGGCACACCTGGGGTCGTCGACTGCTGCATCCTCCGAGGCTAAGCCCGAGCCGCCGCCCGGACGCGGCGTGACGCGGTGGTCGCGCCGACTCGCCCGCGAGCCGCCCCTGTGGAGGAGCGGATCAGTGCCGGCGGTGGTCCTGGATGGTCATCCGCGGGCCGTGCCGCGGCTTCCTCGCTCCGCTGCAGCCGATCAGCCGGATGATCCGCTGCCGGTGCCCGCGCCACGGCTCGAGGAGCTCGAGCATGCCGTCGTCGTCGACCCCGAGCCGGCCCGTGAGCGCGAAGCCGACGGCCGCGGCCAGGTGGTAGTCGCCCACGCTGACCGCGTCCGGATCTCCGTGGGCGCGCATCATCACCTCGGACGCCGTCCACGGCCCGATCCCCGGCACCGACTGCAGCCGGCGGGCGACCTCGTCGCCGCCCCGCCCGAGCGCGAGGGTCCGCTCGAGGCCGGAGGCGACGAGCGCGGCGGTGAGGACGGTCCGCGAGCGCCGCGGATCCACTCCCGCGCGGTGCCAGTCCCACGAGGGCACGCGCCGCCACTGCTGCGCGCTCGGAGCCACGTGCAGAGCGACCGGCCCCGGGGCGGGCTCCCCGTGGAGGCGCACCAGCACCCGGTAGGCGCGCCACGCCTCCGTGCTCGTGACCTTCTGCTCGAGGACCGACGGCGCGAGCATCTCGAACACCAGGTTCGCGCGCGTGAGGCGCAGGCCCGACGAGCGGCGGAGCACCTCGGCGAGCGGCGCGTGGGCCGACAGGTCGAGCCCGCTCCAGTCGTCGCCGTGGCCGAGGAGCTCGGGGACCGCGTCGATCAGCCACTCCGCTCCCCCGCCCCAGGCGCGCGCGTGGACCGCGCCGTCCACCGCCTGCCGCAGATGCAGGGTGCCCGGGCCGAGCGGCGTGCGGAACGCCCGCCAGAAGCCGGACGCGTCGAGGAGCATGGTCGGGTCGCCCGAGCCCCGCAGCAGCGTGCGGAGGGTGAGCGCGAGGCTCACCGGCTCCGCCGGCGCGTAGACCGTCGCCCAGGCGGGCTCCGGAGCAGGGGCGGGGATCGACACGCAGTGATGGTAACCGGCGGCTCCGACACCGGATCGGACGCTCCTCCACAGAACCCCCATCCACGACGTGTTCGGAGCGACACGCCCGGCGGATTGGTTCAGACGGCGTGAACACATGCGCGGATCCGATCGCCCGTTTCCACTGGTCAGCAGGTCGATCCCGGGCGTAGCTTCGCGCTGTCGCGGCGGCGCTCCAGCCGCCCGGCACCCGCCTATCACTGGAGATGCGCACATGTTCGACACGACCTTCATCCGCAACGCGATCGTCAAGAGCTCTGAGACCGCTCTCGACCGTCGCCGCTTCTTCGAGGCCACCGGCGTCGCCGGCCTCGGCATCGGAGCCGCGGCCCTCGCCGCGCCCACCGCCTCCGCCGAGGAGGTCGCTGCCAGCGGCCCCAGCGACGCCTCGATCCTCAACTTCGCCCTCAACCTCGAGTACCTCGAGGCCGAGTTCTACCTCCGCGCCGTCTACGGCACCGGCCTCGGCGGCTCGGACGTGACCGGCAAGGGCACGCCCGGCGGCGTCATCGGCGGCCGCCCCGTCGACTTCAAGACCCCGTGGCTGAAGAGCTTCGCCACCGAGGTCGCGAACGACGAGAAGGCCCACGTGCAGTTCCTGCGGGCCGCGCTGGGCACCGCGAAGGTGGCCCGCCCGGCGATCAACCTGAAGGACAGCTTCAACTCCGCCGCCGTTGCGGCGGGGCTGATCAAGGCCGGTCAGTCGTTCGACCCGTTCGCGAGCGAGTCGAACTTCCTGCTCGGCGCCTTCGTCTTCGAGGACGTGGGAGTGACCGCCTACAAGGGCGCCGCCCCGCTCATCCAGTCGAAGACCTACCTCGACGCGGCCGCCGGCATCCTCGCGGTGGAGGCGTACCACGCGGGCGCGATCCGCTCGGCGATCTACGCCGCCGACCTGTCCGACTCGGCGAACAAGCTCTCCGACGCGCGCGACAGCCTCGACGGCAAGACCGACCTCGACCAGGGCGTCAAGGTCAACGGCCAGGCGAACATCGTCCCGACCGACGGCAGCTCCATCGCGTTCAGCCGCACCCCGGGCCAGGTCCTCAACATCGTGTACCTGAACCCCGCGGCCGGCACGCGCACCGGCGGATTCTTCCCCCGCGGCGTCAACGGCGAGCTCGTCACGACCTAGTCCCACCAGCACAGAGCACGACGACGGGCCCTTCCTCGAGGCGGCGAGGAGGGGCCCGTCGTCGTCCGCGTGCACATCCGTTCACCGGGTCCTCTAACCTGAGCGGGTGAAGATCGGGATCCTGACCTCCGGTGGCGACTGCCCCGGCCTCAACGCCGTCATCCGCGGTGCCGTCTACAAGGGCATCAAGGTCTACGACCAGGAGTTCGTGGGCTTCCGGAACGGCTGGCGCGGAGTGGTCGACGGCGACCTCCTGCCCCTGGGCCGCCCCGAGATCCAGGGCATCGCCAAGCAGGGCGGCACGATCATCGGCACCAGCCGGACGAACCCCTTCGAGGGCGAGAACGGCGGCCCCGAGAAGATCGCCGAGATGATGGACCGCAACGGCATCGACTCGATCATCGCGATCGGCGGCGAGGGCACCCTGGCCGCGGCCAAGCGCCTCACGGACGCGGGCCTCAAGATCGTCGGCGTCCCGAAGACCATCGACAACGACCTCGGCGCCACCGACTACACCTTCGGCTTCGACACGGCCGTCGGCATCGCGACCGACGCGATGGACCGCCTCCGCACCACCGGCGACTCGCACGGCCGCTGCATGGTCGCCGAGGTCATGGGCCGCCACGTCGGCTGGATCGCCCTGCACTCCGGCATGGCCGCGGGCGCCCACGTCATCCTCATCCCGGAGAAGCGCACCTCCCTCGACCAGATCGTCGAGTGGGTGCAGAGCGCGCAGGACCGCGGGCGCGCACCGCTCGTCGTGGTCGCCGAGGGCTTCTCGCTCGACACGATGGACGACGCCCACTCCGAGCGCGGCCTCGACGCCTTCGGCCGGCCCCGCCTCGGCGGCATCGGCGAGCTGCTGGCTCCGCTCATCGAGGAGCGCACCGGCATCGAGACCCGCGCCACCACGCTCGGCCACATCCAGCGCGGAGGCACGCCCACCGCGTTCGACCGCGTCCTCGCGACCCGCCTGGGCATGGCCGCCATCGACTCCGTCGTCGCCGAGCACTGGGGCCGCATGGTCGCCCTGCGCGGCACCGACATCTACCACGTGGCCTTCGCCGAGGCGCTCGGCACCCTCAAGACGGTGCCGGACGCCCGCTACGAGGAGGCGCGCACCCTCTTCGGGTAGCGCGCGCTCCCCGCGGAGCGGTCAGTCCTTCGCGCCGTCCGGCGTCGCCGTGGCGACGATCTGCGCCCGCGCTAGGGTGTGGAAGTGCGCGTTGAAGCCGAGGATCGCCGGCGTCGACTCCGGGTCGAGGTCGAGCGACTCGACATCGAGGGCGTGCACCACGAAGAAGTAGCGGTGCTCGCGGTCCGGCGGCGCCGCTCCGACGAACTGGCGCAGCCGCATCTCGTTGGGCAGCGTCTGCGCGCCCGCCGGGAGCAGCTCGAAGCCGGCGGCTCCGGCTCCCGTCGGGAGCTCCGTGGTGTCGGCCGGGAGGTTGTAGACGGCCCAGTGCCAGAAGCCGGAGCCGGTGGGCGCGTCGGGGTCGAACACCGTCACGGCGAAGCTCTTCGTCTCGGCGGGGGCTCCCGACCAGCGCAGGTGCGGCGAGACGTCCTCGCCGCCGGAGCCCTCGCCGTAGTGGCGGGCGGACAGGGGCGCACCGTCGGCGATGTCGTCGCTCTCGAGCGCGAAGCTCGGCACCTCGCCGAGGCGGGCGTAGGGGTCGTAGGTCCAGTCGGACATCCGGTTTCTCCGTTCGGGAAGGGCGGGCGGGGGCCCGCGCCCTCAGCCTAGGAACCCGGCGGTGCGCGCCGAAGGGCTTGCGGAGGGGGTCAGGACCCGAGATAGCGCCCGGGCCGGTGGTTGAACGCCAGGACCAGGTTGAGCACCACCACTCCCGCCGCCGAGATCAGCACGTTCAGCGGAGGCACCACCAGCAGCGCGGCCGCGACCACGCACGCGTCGAGCGCCATCATCACGTAGCCCGCCCGCCAGCCGAGCCGCTCCTGCGCGATCAGGGCGACGATGCTGAATCCGCCCAGGCTCGACCCGTGCCGGAAGAGGATCAGGAGGCCGATCCCCGCGAGCACGTCGCCCGTGAGGACGCCGTAGACGGGCTCGATCCGCAGCTCGCCGAACGCCAGCGGGTGCAGGCCCGCCAGGACCGAGACCAGCACGATCGAGAACATGGTCCGCAGCGTGAAGCGCCAGCCCTTCTTCCACAGCGAGAGGGCGAGGAACGGCACGTTGACCGTGACGAGGATCACGCCGAACGGGATGTCGAGCGGGTACCCCAGCAGCAGTGCGAGACCCGCGGTGCCGCCCGTGACCGCCTGGCTCGCGCGCAGCAGGTAGAGGCCGAGCGACACGACGAACGCACCGGTGACGAGACCGAAGACGTCCTCGAGGCGGGAGTGCGGCACGGGGGCGGAGGCGTCGGGCACCCGACGATGCTGCCACACGCCGCGCCCCGGTCCGGACGTCCTCGTAGGATGTGCCGGTGCTGCCGAAGATCCTGCTGTTCTACCGCTTCGTGCCGCTGGCCGACCCCGAGTCCGTGCGGCTGTGGCAGCGCGAGCTGTGCGAGTCGCTGGGCCTGCGCGGGCGCCTGCTGATCTCGGAGCACGGGGTGAACGGCACGCTGGGCGGCGGGATGGACGCCCTGAAGCGCTACGTCCGCCGCACCCGTGAGCACTCGGCATTCCACGGACTCGAGGTGAAGTGGAGCGACGGCTCCGGCCTCGACGACGACGGCCGCAGCCTCGACTTCCCCGGTCTCTCGGTGAAGGTGCGCGACGAGATCGTCTCGTTCGGCGCGCCCGACGAGCTGCGGGTCGACGCCGACGGGGTCGTCGGGACGGCTCCGCGGCTCGACCCGGACCAGCTGGACGCCCTCGTCGCCGAGCGCGACGACGTGGTGCTCTTCGACGGCCGCAACGCCTTCGAAGCCGAGATCGGCAGGTTCGAGGGGGCGATCGTGCCGGGGGTCTCCAGCACCCGCGAGTTCGTCGAGCAGCTCGACGCCGGCGTCTACGACCACCTCAAGGGCCGGCCCGTGGTCACGTACTGCACCGGCGGCATCCGCTGCGAGGTGCTGTCGAGCCTGATGACGGCGCGCGGCTTCGGCGAGGTGTACCAGCTCGACGGAGGCGTCGTCCGCTACGCCGAGGCGCGGCGCGACCGCGGTCTGTGGAAGGGGGCCCTGTACGTCTTCGACGGCCGCGGCTCCGTCTCCTTCTCCCCCGACGCCGAGGTGCTGGGCCGCTGCACCTCGTGCGCCGCGCCGACCAGCCGGATGCGCAACTGCACCGACCTCTCCTGCCGCGCCCAGCTCGTGGTCTGCGCCGACTGCGATGCGGCGGCCTGCGCCGCGCACGCGGGCCCTACGCTCGTGCCATGAGCATCGAAGCGCGCGGGCGCACCCTCGTCGACCTCCACACCGCCCCCGAGCTGCTGCAGGTGGTGAACGTCTGGGACGTGATCAGCGCGACCACGGTCGCCGCGCTCCCGGAGACCCGGGCGCTCGCGACCGCCAGCCACTCCATCGCGACGGCGTTCGGCTACGAGGACGGCGAGCGGATCCCGCTGGAGCTGCACCTGGGCATGATCGAGCGCATCGTCGCCGCCGTCGAGGTCCCGGTCTCGGCCGACCTCGAGGCGGGCTACGGCGACGCCGGCGAGACGGTCCGCCGCGCGATCGGGATCGGCGTCGTGGGCGCGAACCTCGAGGACCAGGCGAAGCCGCTCCCGGAGGCGCTGCGAGCGGTCGAGAAGGCCGTCGCCGCGGCCGAGGAGGAGGCGGTGCCCTTCGCGCTCAACGCCCGCACGGATGTGCTCCTCCGCGCCGGCGACCGCGACCGCGGCGAGGTCCTGGCCGACGCCGTCGAGCGCGGCCGCGCCTACCTCGACGCCGGCGCCACCTGCTTCTTCGTCCCCGGGCTGCTCCAGGACGCCGAGCTGGAGTCCCTCGTCGCCGCCCTCGGGCGGCAGCGCGTCAGCGTCATCGGCGTCCCCGGATCGCAGTCCCCCGCCCGCTTCGAGGAGCTCGGGCTGGCCCGCGTCTCCTACGGTCCGTGGACGCAGCGCGTCGCCCTGACGGCGCTCCAGGACGCGGCCGCCGCCCTCTACTCCGGCGGATCGCTCCCCGAGGGCACCCGGCCCCTGAACTGACCGCCCGGCCGCGGGCCCGCGGGCGTAGCGTGGGCCCATGTACCGAGCCATCGTCGTCGAGCGGCACTCCGACTCCGACACCGACACCCCCAACCGAGCCCGCCTCCTCGAGCGCGACGATCCCGACCGCTCGCACGGCGACGTGTCGATCGCCGTCGAGTACTCGAGCGTCAACTACAAGGACGCCCTGGCGCTGGCGGGGCGGCCCGGGATCGTGCGCCGCACCCCGCTCGTCGCCGGCATCGACCTGGTCGGCACCGTGGAGTACGCGGACGGCGAGGCGGGCGAGCGCTTCGACTCCGGCGACCGGGTGGTGCTCAACGGCGCCGGCCTCGGCGAGCGCCACGACGGCGGGCTCGCCGAGCGGGCGCGTGTCGACTCCGCGTCGCTGCTCCGGCTGCCCGGCGCCATCTCGGCGGCACGGGCCGGAGCGATCGGCACCGCGGGCTTCACGGCGATGCTGGCCGTGCTGGCGCTCGAGCGGCACGGCGTGCGGCCGGGCAGCGGTCCCGTCCTGGTGACGGGGGCCTCGGGAGGCGTGGGGTCGCTCGCCGTCGCGCTCCTGGCGCGCCTCGGCCACGAGGTCGTCGCCTCGACCGGCCGGCTCGGCGAGCACGGCGCTCTGCTCCAGCGCCTCGGCGCCTCCGACGTCATCGACCGCGCCGAGCTGCAGGAGGGCGGGAAGCCGCTGCAGTCCGAGCGCTGGGCGGGAGCGGTGGACTCCGCCGGCTCGCACACGCTCGCGAACGCCCTCGCGCAGACGCGGTGGGGCGGCACCGTGGCGGCGTGCGGTCTCGCGCAGGGCCCGGACCTGCCGGTGAGCGTGATGCCGTTCATCCTGCGCGGAGTGACGCTGGCCGGCATCAACTCGGTGGAGGCGCCGCGCAAGCTCCGCGAGGAGGCCTGGCGCCGCCTCGCCCACGACCTCGACCTGGAGCTGCTCGACGAGCTGACGACGACGGTGCCGCTCGGCGGGGCGGTCGACGCGGCCGAGGACGTGCTCGCCGGCCGCTCGCACGGTCGGACGCTGGTGGACGTCCGCGCCTGAGGGCACGGCGTCGGCGGAGGGCGTCCGCCCGCCTCGAGCGTGGAGGAGTGGGCGCCTCGGCCGGCGCTGCGGGGCTGCTGCTCGTGCGGCGGTGCGCTACTCCGCGGCCTCGGTGGCGCCGCTCGGCTCGGCCGACGCGTGACCGACGGAGGAGTCGGGGCGCGCGGCGCGGGGCTTCGCCGGTGTGCGGGGCTTCGCGGCCGGAGCCGGCTTCGCGGGGGCGGGCTCGGCGGACTCGGATCCGGCGGGCTTCGGCTCGGCGGGCTTCGATCCCGCGGACTTCGGCCCGGCGGGCTTCGGCTCCGCGGGCTTCGGCTCGGCGGGCTTCGGCTCCGCGGGCTTCATCGGGGCTGCGGACTCGATCGGCTCGGAGCCGATGACGTCCACGGGCGCGGAACCCCCGGAGCCGGCCGGCGTGCTCGCGGCGGTCCGAGCACTCGTCTTCGGAGCGCCCTTCGGCGTGGCCTTCGGGCTCTTCGGAGCGGCCCCCGCTGCTGACTCCGTCGGAGCCGCGACGTCCTCCGCGGCGCCGTCCGCCTCCGGAGCCGCGGCCGCCGCGCTCACGCCGCTCGCCGCCTCCTGACCCTCGACCACCGTCGCCGGACCCGCCGCCTCCGCGGCCACGGCCGCGGCCTCCGCCGCCTTCGCCTTCGTCTTCGCGCGCTTCTCCGCGGCGGCCGCCTGGGCCCGCTCCGCCTGCTCGGCGACCTCGGGGACGATCACGAGGTCGTCGGTCTCGATCACGGGGATCGCCGCGGTCGTCGTCCCCAGCTGGAGGGCCGCGATCAGCTCGGGAGCGTGCTTGGTGCTCACGATCAGGCGGGAGTAGTCCTCGTCGACCAGGTCGATCACGACGGCCGAGGCGGTGCGCTTGATCAGCAGGAAGTCCTTGCCGCCGTGGAACTTCCACGTGCCGGCCGCGAGCGTGAGCGGCACCGCGGTGCCCGGCGCGCGGATGCCCCGCACCCAGATCCAGGGGTCCTCGGTGACCGTCGCCGAGCGGATGCTCGACCGGTCGACGACGACGTCGCTGCGGTGGAACGCGAGCAGTCGCTCGGCCGCGGTGAGGCGGAGTTCGAGGCGGTCGGGGAGCACGGTCACGACGGGCATGCCTCTAGTGTGCCCCGCCGCCCGCCGCCGGGTCAGCGCCGGATCGCACAACGATGCCCCGCCGCCCGCGTGGGTGGCAGCATGGTCGGATGCCGATGAATCCGGACGAGGCGCGCCTCCTCGACGCGCTGCTGGCCGAGCGGCAGGCCGAGACGCGCGACGAGGCGGCCCGGCTCGAGGCCTCGCTGGCCGAGCTCCTGCGCGACCGTGCCGACGGCACCGCCGATGACGAGCACGACCCGGAGGGCACGCCGCTCTCGGCCGAGTGGTCGCGGATGGCCGGAGTCCGCGACGCTCTCGGCCGCACGGCACGCGAGCTCGACGCCGCTCGCACCCGCCTCGGCACCGGCGGCTACGGGGACTGCGCCTCGTGCGGCCGCCCGATCGGAGCCGCCCGCCTCGCCGCCCGGCCCACGGCCGAGCTCTGCATCGACTGCGCCCGGCTGGCGGAGTCGCGCATCCGCTGACGCCCCGCGAGGCGAGCCTGCGGCAAGCCCTCCGCCTGAAGGCCCCCACAGATCCCGGCGTGCGGAAACCCGGTTTCTCCTGCGAGCATTCACATCCGGTCGCGTCCCTCGAACAGGTCTGACGGACCACCCCTCCCCCCCCCTGCTCGAAAGGCACTCCTGCGATGACCGAGACGTCGACCGCCCGATCGACCGGCGCCCCTCCCGCCCCCGACAAGCGCGCCTGGCGCTCGCTGATCGTCCTGCTCGCGGGCATGTTCATCGCCCTGCTCGACACGACGATCGTGAACGTAGCGCTGCCCACCATCCGCACCACGCTCGACGCTTCCGAGTCGACGCTCTCCTGGATCATCTCCGGCTACGCCCTCGCGTTCGGCCTCGCCCTCATCCCCGCCGGCCGCCTCGGCGACCGCTTCGGGCACAAATGGGTCTTCGTCAGCGGCATCGCCCTCTTCACCGTCGCCAGCTTCGCGTGCGGACTGGCCGCGGACGACACCCAGCTCGTCATCGCCCGCATCGTGCAGGGCCTGGCGGGCGGCGTCTTCGTCCCGGCGGTCAACGCCTACATCCAGCTCCTCTTCCGCGGCCCCTCGCGCGGCAAGGCCTTCGCGGTGATGGGCGCGGTCCTCGGCGTCTCGTCGGCGCTCGGCCCGATCATCGGCGGCCTGATCATCCAGGCCTTCGGCGACGAGAACGGCTGGCGCCTGGTCTTCTGGGTGAACCTGCCCATCGGCGTCGCGACCCTGATCGCCGCCGCGGTCCTCCTCCCCGCCCGCCGCGACCTCGAGGCCGGCGACCGCGCCCCGAGCGGAGGCGTCGACTGGCTCGGCCTCGTGCTCGTCTCCGGCGGCCTGGTCGCCCTGCTCGTCCCGCTCATCCAGGGCGAGGACGAGGGCTGGCCGCTGTGGACCTTCCTCTCGATCGCCGGCGGTGTCCTGCTCCTCGCCGCGTTCGGCGCCTGGGAGGTCCTCCACGTCCGCCGCGGCCGCGCTCCCCTGGTGCCGCCGTCGCTGTTCCGCCACCCGGCCTTCACCGGAGGCGTGATCCTCGCGCTGGTCTACTTCGCGGCCTTCACGAGCATCTTCTTCACCATCTCGCTGCTCTGGCAGTCGGGCCTCGGCCACACCGCGCTCGAGTCGGGCCTGGTGTCGATCCCCTTCGCGATCGGCAGCATCATCAGCTCCTCGCAGAGCAACCGGATGACCGCGCGCCTGGGCCGCAACGTCCTGGTGATGGGCAGCGGACTCCTCGCCGTCGGGCTCGGCTGGGTCTGGCTGGTGCTGCTGACCGCGACCCCGGACTCGATCAGCAACTGGCAGCTCCTGCCGCCGCTGCTGATCGCGGGCCTCGGCAACGGCTTCTTCATCGCCCCGAACGTGCAGTTCATCGTCTCGACCGTCGACCCGCAGGACGCGGGCGCGGCGAGCGGCGTGATCTCGGCGATCCAGCGCATCGGCTCGGCCGTGGGCATCGCGGTCATCGGCAGCGTGCTGTTCGGGAGCCTCGTCATCACGGGTCCGGACACGGTCGCCTCGGGCTTCCTCGACGCCGCGGCTCCCGCGATGCTCCTGAGCACCCTGATGGCGGTCGCCGCTTTCGCGCTGGTGTTCGTTCTGCCGAAGTCGGTCTCGCGCCGGGGCTGAGGGCCCCTGCCCGGTCGCCGCACGCCGGCGGCCGGGCGCGCGGGACGTCCGCCGCTCCAGTGGGGCGGGCGCCTCCCGCCTGATCCGCGGGTGGCCCAGGAGCCTACGCCCGAGCGGCCGCCGCGGCCTTCGCCGCCGCCGGCAGCGCGTCCACGATGCGCCCGATCGCCGCGTCGTCGTGCGCGGCCGAGACGAACCAGGCCTCGTACACCGACGGCGGCAGCGAGACGCCCGCGTCGAGCATCGCGTGGAAGAACGCCGGGTAGCGGAACGACTCCTGCGCCTGGACCTCGGCGTAGTCGCGCACCGGCCGGCCCAGGTCCGTGAACATGAAGCTGAAGAGGCTCCCGGCCGTCTGCACCGTGTGCGCGACGCCCTCGGCCGTCAGCGCCGCCGACACCTCGCGCTGGAGGGTCAGCGCCGTGGCGTCCAGCGAGGCGTAGACCGCGTCGTCGGCCAGCTGCAGCGTCCGGATGCCCGCGGCCACCGCGACCGGGTTCCCGGAGAGGGTGCCCGCCTGGTACACCGGCCCGAGCGGTGCCAGGTGGTCCATGACGTCCGCACGGCCGCCGAGAGCCGCGACCGGCATCCCTCCGCCGATGACCTTGCCGAAGGTGTAGAGGTCGGCCCGGTACGGAGCCTCGGCGCCGCGGTTCTCGAGCCCCCACCAGCCGCCGGCGCTCACCCGGAAGCCGGTCAGCACCTCGTCCATGATCAGCAGCGATCCGTTCGCGTGCACGAGCTCGGCGAGGGCCGCGTTGAAGCCCGGGTCCGGAGCGACGACGCCCATGTTGGCGGCCGCGGCCTCGGTGATGACCGCCGCGATGTCGGCGCCGCGCTCGGCCAGGACCGCGCGCACCGCCTCGAGGTCGTTGTACGGCAGCACGATCGTCTGGGCCGCGGTCGCGGCTGTGACGCCGGCGGAGGCGGGCAGCGAGAGGGTCGCGAGACCGGAGCCGGCATCGGCGAGCAGCCCGTCGGAGTGGCCGTGGTAGTGGCCGGAGAACTTGATCAGCAGGTCGCGGCCGGTGACGCCGCGGGCGAGGCGGATCGCCGTCATCGTCGCCTCGGTGCCGGTGGAGACCAGGCGGAGCTTCTCGATCGGCGAGACTCCCCCGGCCGTGATCCGCGCCTCGACCAGCTCGGCGAGGTCGGTCTCGGCGGGAGTGGACGCGCCGAACGAGAGACCGCGGGCGGCCGCCTCCTGCACCGCCGCGACGACCTCGGGGTGCGCGTGCCCGAGGACCGCGGGGCCCCAGGAGCAGACGAGGTCGACGTACTCGCGCCCGTCCGCGTCCGTGATGTACGGGCCGGCGGCCGAGACCATGAAGCGCGGGGTCCCGCCGACCGAGCGGAACGCTCTGACGGGCGAGTTGACGCCTCCGGGGATCGCGTGCCGGGCACGCTCGTACAGGGTGTCGTTCGCCGAGGTGGTCACCCCTCCAGGGTACGCGCGCCGCCCGGCGCCCTCGCGCCGGAGGAGCGCTTTCGGACGAGACGCCGAGGCTCGCTCCCGGAAGGAGGAGCGGCTACTTCAGCAGGTCGCGAGCGATCTCGACGGCCCAGTAGGTGAGAACCGCGTCGGCCCCCGCGCGGAGGATCCCCGTGACCGACTCCAGGATCGCCGGCTCGCGCGAGATCCAGCCGTTCGCGGCGGCGGCCTCGATCATCGCGTACTC
>NZ_PSVI01000036.1:0-37253 GCF_002931415.1 Rathayibacter sp. AY1E8 | reverse complement strand
CGGCGGCAAGCGCGGCCTGTTCGTCGCGACCGTCGTCGAGGCGCTCGGCGCTCTCGACGAGACGCTCCTCGCCGAGGCGGCGGGCCGCTCGTTCACCACGAGGATCCGCTCCCGGGCCACGACCAGGCGGTCCGAGACGGGCTCGTCGTCCTGCAGCAGCTCGCGCAGGGCGACGGGGAGGTCGAGCTCGGCGACCGGCACCGGCGTCCGCACGCCCTCGAGCCCGAGCAGCTCCAGCGCGTGGTCGTTGGCGAGCACCAGCCGGCCGCGGTCGTCGACCAGCAGCAGCCCCTCCCGCACCGAGTGCAGGACGGACTCGTAGTAGGCGAAGACCTGGCTCATCTGCTCCGGGCCCCGCCCGCCCGTGACCCGCCGCAGGTAGCGGGCGAGGAGCCACGAGCCGAGCGCGCCGAGCGCGACCGCACCGAGCGCGCCCCACGCGACGACCTGCACGCGGGCGGCGAAGGAGGCGTCCACGGCCGAGAGCGTGACGCCCGCCGACACGAGCGCGACGACCGCGCCGTCGGCGTCCTCGATCGGCGCGACGGCGCGGACGGAGGGCCCGAGCGTGCCGGTGTACGTCTCGGTGAAGGTCCGCCCCTCCAGCGCGGGCTCGATCGTGCCCTGGAACGGCAGGCCGATCCGGTCGCGGTCGCGGTGGGTGTACCGGGTGCGGTCGGGGGCCATGATCGTGAGGAAGTCGACGCCGGTGTCCCGCATGACCTCCTCGGCGTACGGCTGCAGGCTCGCGGAGGGATCCGCGCCGGCCGTCGACTCGAGGACGAACGGATTGTCGGCCACCGTCCGCGCCACGACGAGGCTCCGCTGGGCGGCCTCGTCGCCCGCCCGGCTCCGCGCGTCGAGGGCCAGCACCGCGACGGCCGCCGCGGCGATCAGCAGGATGCTCAGCAGCTGCACGGCGAACAGGCGCGCGGCGATGCTGCCGCGCGGTCCGCGTGCGCTCTGCGTCCTGACCATGCCACTCCCTCGTGAGCGAGCGCTCGGGGCGCCCCGCCGTGAACAGTATGAACGCAACCGTGCCGGGCTCCGGAGGCGGGGCCACCATCGTCCTACCCCCTCACCTCGACGAAGAGAAGGACACCCCCATGGCGAAGACGCCTCAGACGCCGTCCGACCGGCTGATCCCCGCGGTCACCCCTCCGAAGACCCGGCGGCGCATCGACCGGAACCACTGGCTCTACATCGCCGTCATCATCGCCGTGGTCGCCGGCGTCGTGGTCGGACTCGTCGCTCCCGCCTTCGCGGCGACGCTCGAGCCCGTCGGCAAGGCCTTCGTCGGACTGATCAAGATGATGATCGCGCCGATCATCTTCTGCACCATCGTCATCGGCATCGGCTCCATCGCGAAGGCCGCCACGGTCGGCAAGGTCGGCGGACTCGCGCTGGGCTACTTCATCGTGATGTCGACCTTCGCCCTGGCGATCGGCCTCGTCGTCGGCAACATCCTGCACCCGGGCGAGGGCCTCGACATCTCGAGCGCCACCTACGACACCAGCGACCTCAAGGCCGAGAGCACCAGCGACTTCGTCCTCGGGATCATCCCCGTCTCGCTGTTCTCCTCGCTCGTGGACGGCAGCATCCTGCAGACCCTCTTCGTCGCGCTGCTCGTCGGCTTCGCGCTGCAGAAGATGGGCGCCAAGGGCCAGCCGATCCTCGGAGCGATCAAGCAGCTCCAGGTCCTGGTCTTCCGCATCCTCTCGATGGTGCTCTGGGTCGCCCCGATCGGCGCGTTCGGCGCCATCGCCGCGGTCGTCGGCAAGACCGGCTGGGGAGCGGTCGTCGCTCTCGCCACCCTGATGATCGGCTTCTACATCACCTGCGCGATCTTCGTGGTCGTCGTCCTCGGCCTGCTGCTGCGCCTGGTGACCGGCGTCAGCATCTTCTCGCTGATGAAGTACCTGGCCCGCGAGTACCTGCTCATCGTCGGCACCTCCTCCTCGGAGGCGGCGCTGCCCCGCCTGATCGCGAAGATGGAGCACCTCGGCGTCTCCAAGCCCGTCGTCGGCATCACCGTGCCCACCGGCTACTCCTTCAACCTCGACGGCACGGCGATCTACCTCACGATGGCGTCGCTGTTCATCGCCTCGGCCACCGGAGCGCCGATGTCGATCCCGGAGCAGATCGGCCTCCTCCTCTTCATGATGATCGCCTCGAAGGGCGCCGCGGGCGTCACCGGAGCGGGCCTGGCCACGCTGGCCGGCGGCCTCCAGTCCTTCCGCCCCGACCTGGTCAACGGCGTCGGCGTGATCGTCGGCATCGACCGCTTCATGTCCGAGGCCCGCGCGGTCACCAACTTCACCGGCAACGCGGTCGCCACCCTTCTCGTGGGCACCTGGACCAAGCAGATCGACATGGTGCAGGTCCGCGAGGTCCTCGGCGGGCGCTCGCCCTTCGACGAGACCACGCTCGGAGCGGACGAGCACGAGGCCCCCGCGTCGGGCACCTCGATCACCGAGGGGATCGCCTCGATCCAGGACTCCGACGAGGCGTCGCGGATGCGTGCGGAGATCGCGGCCAAGCGCTAGCCGATCCGATCGCGAAGGCCCCGCCTCCCGGAACCGGTCCGGGAGGCGGGGCCTCCGTCGTCCGCGGGTCAGTGCCTCCGCACCCCGAGCAGAGGCAGGGTCACCGAGCAGAGCGGCCCGATCAGCACCGCGAAGAGGAGGGTGCCGAGGCCGGCGTCGCCGCCGAGGGCCCAGCCGATGAGCAGCACCGTGAGCTCGACGCCCGAGCGCGCCACCCAGATCGGCAGGCCCGTGCGGGTGTGCAGGCCCAGCATCAGTCCGTCGCGGGGCCCCGGACCGAGGTGGGCGCCGATGTAGATCCCGCTCGCGACCGCCAGCAGAACGAGACCGCCTGCGAAGAGCAGGCCGCGGGCCCACCACTCCTCCGGCGTCGCCAGCACACGCAGTCCGACGTCGATCATCGTGCCGACCACGAGCACGTTCAGCACGGTGCCGAGACCGGGCCGCTGTCGGAGGGGGATCCACAGCAGCAGGACGAGCAGGCCGATCACGTTCGTGAGCAGTCCGATCCCGAGCCCGGTCTGGTGCGCGACCCCCTGGGCGAAGACGGTCCACGGGTCCACGCCGATCGCCGCGCGGATCATCATCGCGTCGGCGAATCCGTAGAGGATCAGGCCCACCAGCAGGCGCGGCACGGGTCGGAGGCGCCACTGGCCCGCTGGGGGAGCGGCGGCGGCAACGGGAGCGGTGAGGGTCATGGACTCATCACAGCGCGACATTGGCCTTCTTCGCGCGGTCCAATCCGGCTACCTTGGACGCATGGCTGATGTCCACTTCGGCGCGCGCGCCCTGCAGACCCTCCTCGGCGACTGGCGCGAGCAGCGCGGCACCCGGCCCGCCTACCTCGCGCTGGCCGATCGGATCCGCCTCCTCGGGATCGACGGCCGCATCCCCGCGGGCAGCCGCCTGCCCGCCGAGCGCGAGCTCTCGGCCCGCCTCGGCGTCAGCCGCACGACCGTGGCCGCCGCGTACCGCGAGCTGCGCGACAGCGGCTACCTCGTCAGCGTGCGCGGCTCCGGCAGCGTCACCCGCCTGCCGGGAGCGGCCGTGCACGCGGTGCCCTCGCTCGCGCCGGACTTCCTCGACTTCACGAAGGCGGCCCTGCCCGCCGTTCCCGAGCTGGCCGAGGCGTACACCCGCGCGGCGCAGGCGGCCCCCGAGCACTTCGACTCCGGCTCCTACGACACCGTCGGCCTGCCGGTGCTGCGCCGCGCGATCGCCGAGCGCTACACCGCGCGGGGTCTGCGCACCGAGCCCGGCCAGATCATGGTGACCATCGGCGCGCAGCACGCGATCGCGCTCGTCGCCCGCACCCTGCTCGCGCGGGGTGACCGGGCGCTGATCGAGGCCCCGACCTACCCGCACGCCTACGAGGCCCTCCGGCTGGCCGGCGCGCGGCTCGTGCCGGTGAACGTCGACGGGGCGGACGGCTGGGACGGAGAGGGCCTGATCGCCGCGCTGCGCGGCACGAGCCCGAGCCTGGCCTACCTGATGCCCGACTTCCACAACCCGACCGGCCGCTCCATGGCCCCCGAGCTGCGGGAGCGGGCGATCGCCGCCGCGGCCCGGCAGGGGACCCTGATCATCGCCGACGAGACGACGGCCGAGCTCGACATCGACCGGCGGATGACGCCGCTGCCGTTCGCCGCCTACGGGCCCGAGGGGACGGTGCTCTCGATCGGCTCCGTCGGCAAGACGCTGTGGGGCGGCATCCGGATCGGCTGGATCCGCGCCGAGCGAGCGGTGATCCGCAAGCTGGCGCTGGCGCGCTCGGCGAGCGACCTCGGCACGCCGATCCTGGAGCAGCTCCTGGTCGCGGACATGCTCGGCCGGATGGACGGCGTGCTGGAGCTGCGGCGCTCGCAGCTGCGCGCGGGCCGCGACCACCTCGAGGCGGCCCTGGCGCGCGCGATCCCGGAGTGGAGCGTGCCGCGGGTCTCGGGCGGTCTCTCCACCTGGGTGGGCCTGGGCCGGCCGGCGAGCTCGCAGCTGGCGCTCGCCGCCCGGACGGCGGGCCTGCTGATCACCGCGGGCCCGCGCTTCGGGATCGACGGCGCCTTCGAGCGGTTCCTCCGCATCCCGATCGGCTACTCGCCCGAGGCGACCGACCGGGCCGTGGAGGCGCTCGCGACGGCGTGGGCGCAGGTCGCCCGGCACCCGGCGGCCGACCCGGGGTACCTCGCCGACGTGGTCTGAGGTGGAGTGCCCGCCGGGCGCGTGAGATCGTTCTCTCATGAGCGACGGGTACGGCTACCTGCTGGTCCACTTCGTGGAGGACCGGACCGGCCACAGCGAGAAGATCTTCCTCTCGCTCAGCCGGGGCGACGATCCGCTGCGCTGGCGCGCGCTCGGGCCGGTGCTGGAGTGGACCGGCGGCACGGGCGGCGTCCGCGACCCCCACATCGTCCGCGGGCCGCGGAGCTTCCACCTCGTCGCCACCGACCTCCGCGTCTGGCGGCCCGAGGGCCCGGACTGGGACCTCTACCGGCACCGGGGGAGCCGCGACCTCGTGGTCTGGGACTCCACGGACCTCCTCGGGTGGTCCGAGCCGCGCGCGGTCGCCGTCGCTCCCGAGGGCGCGGGCATGGCCTGGGCGCCGGAGTCGGTCTACGACCCGGTCTCGGGCGACTTCCTCGTGCACTGGTCCTCCGGGCTGGCCGAGGACGGCGACCCCGCCTCCGGCGAGACGGGCGACAGCCGCATCCTGCTCTCCCGCACGCGCGACTTCCGCACGTTCACCGAGCCCGAGACCTACCTGCGGCTGCCCGGCGGAGTGATCGACATGACGCTGCTGATCGAGGGCACGGCCGTCCACCGTTTCGCCAAGCAGCACGACGAGGCCCCCGACACGATGCAGGTGTTCCAGCAGGTCGGCTCCTCCCTCCTCGCGGACGACTTCACCACCGTCGCCCGGGGGATCGGGCAGGAGCTCGGCCCGAGCATCGAGGGGCCGCTGGTCTTCCGGCACCACCGCGAGGAGCGCTGGTCGCTCTGGGTCGACCAGTACGCCCTCCGCCCCTACGGCTACCGCGCCTACACGAGCACCGACCCGGCCTCGGGCCGCTGGGAGCTCGCGGAGGAGTTCGACCTGCCCGAGGACACCAAGCACGGAGCGGTCCTCCCGCTCACCCGATCCGAGTACACGGCGCTCGACGAGCGCCACCCCGCCTGAGAGGCCCCGCATGACCGACTTCAGCCCCCGTCTCGCCGACGCCCTCGTCACCGTCCTCGGTGCCGACGGCGCTCCGCTCGCCCACGCCGACGTGACGGTCGAGCAGCGCCGCCACGCCTTCGCCTTCGGCTGCACTCCGCCGAGCACCGACCCCGCGCGCGCCGAGGAGCGCCGGCTCTGGCTCGACCTGTTCGACACGGCGACGCTCCCCGTCTACTGGGGCCGCTTCGAGCCGGAGCGCGGCCGCACCGCGACGGAGGAGGTGCTCGCCGAGGCGCGCGCGCTCGCCGCGGACGGCGTCCGGCTGAAGGGGCACCCGCTGGTCTGGCACTACGTGAAGCCGGAGTGGCTCGACGCGCTGCCGCTGGACGAGGCCGAGCAGCTCCTCCGCGCGCGCATCCGCCGGGAGGTGGGCGCCTTCGCCGAGCTGATCGACACCTGGGACGCGATCAACGAGGTCGTCATCATGCCGCGCTTCGCGAACGAGCCGGACGGCGTGACGAACGCCGTCACCCGCCTCGCCCGCGAGAAGGGACGCGTCGGCATGGTCGAGCTGGCCTTCTCGGAGGCGCGCAGCGTCGGCACCGGACCGGTGCTCGTGCTGAACGACTTCGACCTCGGGCCCGAGTACGAGCGGCTGATCGAGGACGTGCTCGAGGCCGGGATCCGGCCCGATGCGATCGGCCTGCAGTCGCACATGCACCAGGGGTTCCGTGGGGAGGAGCAGATCACGGCGATCTGCGACAGGTTCGCGCGCTTCGGTCTGCCGCTGCACTGGACCGAGACCACCCTCGTCTCGGGCGAGCTGATGCCCGCCGAGATCGAGGACCTCAACGACCACGTGGTCGAGGACTGGCCGACCACTCCGGAGGGGGAGGCACGGCAGGCGGACGAGATGGTGCGGCACTACGAGACGTTGGTCGCGCATCCGGCGGTCGAGGCGATCACCTACTGGGGCTTCGACGACGCCGGAGCCTGGCTCGGAGCGCCGGGCGGGTTCCTCCGCCGCGACGGGAGCCCGAAGCCGGCCTTTGAGGCGCTGCGCTCGCGGATCCGCGGGGACTGGTGGCTCGAGCCGACGGTGCTCCGGACGGACGCCGAGGGGCGCGTCGGAGTCCGGGCCTTCGCCGGGGACTTCGCGCTCTCGAGCGCGGGGGCGGGCGCTGCAGTGAGCCTCACTGTCGGGTCGTCGACGGCGGAGGTCCGCCTGGGCTGAGGGCGTCCGGGCCGGCCGGTGGCGCGGGTCGCCCCGTCGCGCGCCCCGGAACGCCGCGTCCCTCCCAACACTCAGTCGGCTGATGGAAGACTCGGAGGGTGCATCTCCTCGCGGTCCTCAGCATGAAGAACCGGGCGCTCATCGCGCTCGTCACCGTCGTCATCGCCGTCTTCGGCGGAGTCGCCCTGACCGGGCTCAAGCAGGAGCTCGCGCCGTCGATCTCCTTCCCGCAGCTCGCCGTCGTCACGTCCTACCCGGGCGCCGCTCCGGAGGTGGTCAACGACGACGTCTCGACGCCGATCGAGACCGCCATCCAGGGGGTGCCGGGGCTCGAGACGACCAGCGCGACGTCCTCCACGGACTCCTCCCTCATCTCGGCGTCCTTCACCTACGGCACCGATCTCGCCACCGCCGAGCAGAAGATCCTGCAGGCGATCAACCGGATCAAGAGCACGCTCCCGGACGGCGTCGACCCGCAGGTGGTCACCGGCTCCCTCGACGACCTGCCGGTGCTGCAGCTCGCCGTGTCGAGCGACGGCGACGCGGACGCGCTGGCCGAGCGCCTGCGCACCACGGTCATCCCGGACCTGGAGAAGGTCGAGGGCGTGCGCGAGGCGGCGCTCGTCGGCGAGACCGCCCAGCGCGTCACGATCACTCCCGACGACGCGGCGCTCGCCGCGGCCGGCCTCTCGACCGGCGACATCCGCTCGGCCCTGCAGCAGAACGGCGTGCTCGTCGCGGGCGGACAGATCACCCAGGACGGGTCGACCTTCTCGGTGCAGTCGGGCGTCAAGCTCGACTCGACCGACGCGATCGCGGCGCTGCCCCTGCTGCCGTCCGCAGGTGCCTCCGCGGGTGCGGGCGGCGCCGGTGCGTCAGCGGGCGCGGGTGCCTCCGCGGGTGCCGGGGCTTCCGCCGGCGGCTCCGACGCCGGAGCGGCGGCGGGAGGCGCGGCCGTGACCGCGGAGCCGACGGTCACCACCCTCGGCTCCGTCGCGACCGTCGCCGTCACCGACGCCCCCGTCACCTCGATCTCGCGCGTCAACGGCCAGCCCGCCCTGACCCTCTCGATCACGAAGCTCCCGGCCGCGAACACCGTCGATGTGTCGACCGGCGTGGCCGCGCTGCTCCCGGACCTCGAGGAGTCGATCGGCGACAACGCCGCCTTCACCCCGGTCTTCGACCAGGCGCCCTACATCCAGGAGTCGATCGCGTCGCTCGCGCAGGAGGGGGCGCTCGGCCTCGTCTTCGCCGTGCTGGTGATCCTGCTGTTCCTGCTGTCGGTGCGCTCGACCCTGGTCACGGCCATCTCGATCCCGACCTCGGTGCTGATCACCTTCATCGGCCTGCAGACGGCCGGCTACACCCTCAACATCCTGACCCTCGGCGCGCTCACCATCGCGATCGGCCGTGTGGTCGACGACTCCATCGTCGTGATCGAGAACATCAAGCGGCACCTCGACGCGGGTGAGGACCGGGCCCGGACCATCGCGGTCGCCGTCCGCGAGGTCGCCGGCGCGATCACCGCCTCCACGATCACCACGGTCGCGGTGTTCCTGCCGATCTCGTTCGTCGGCGGCACCACGGGCGAGCTGTTCCGGCCCTTCGCGCTGACCGTGTCGATCGCCCTGCTCGCCTCCCTCGTGGTGGCGCTGACGATCGTGCCGGTGCTCGCCTACTGGTTCCTCCGCCCCTCGAAGCGGCCGGCGGTGCGCCAGGCCGCGCAGGCGGCGCTCGCGGAGGAGCGCGCGGCGGCCGGAGGGGCACCCGCCTCGGGGGTCCCGGCCGACACCGCCGCGCCGGTCGAGGAGGCCCCGCACCACGGCGCCCACGCCGCTCCCCGGCGGGCGCGCGGGCTGCAGTCGGTGTACGGCCCGATCATCCACTGGACGCTGAAGCACTCGGTCGTCACCGTCCTCCTCGCGCTGCTCGTGCTCGTCGGGACCGGTGCGCTGTACCCGCTGATGAAGACGAACTTCCTCGGCTCCAGCGGGCAGGACACCTTCACCGTCACACAGACGGTCCCCGTCGGCCAGAGCCTCGACGCGCAGGACGCGACGGCGCAGCAGGCGAGCACGGCGATCCTCGGCGTCGGCGGCGTCGAGACCGTCCAGCTCACCGTCGGCTCCTCCGGCGGTCTGCAGAGCGCGTTCGGCGGGGGAGGAGGCGGCGGCACCTCGATCCGCTACTCCGTCACCACCGATGAGTCGGCCGACCAGGAGGCCGTGCAGGCGGACGTCCGCGACGCGCTGTCGGGCGTCGCCTCGGCCGAGGACATCAGCGTCGCCGCCTCCTCCGGCTTCGGCGCCTCCTCGGACATCGAGGTCGACCTCTCGACCGCCTCGCAGAGCGACCTCCAGAGCGCGAGCGACCAGCTCCTCGAGGCCCTGCGCGGGACCGACGGGATCAGCCAGGCCGAGAGCAACCTCTCCTCCTCGCTGCCCTACATCGCGGTGCGGGTCGACCGCGACGCCGCGGCCCGGGCGGGTCTCAGCGAGGTCGCCGTGGGCACGATCGTCAGCCAGGCGCTCCAGCCCAGCCAGGTCGGCAGCGTCGTGATCGACGACCGCACCCTCTCGATCTACCTGGCCGACGGGCAGCCGCCGGCCACCGTGGACGAGCTGCGGAACCTCGAGGTGCCGACCCTCACCGGCACCGTCGCGCTCTCCACCCTCGCGGCGGTCGAGCAGACGGACGGTCCGGCGAGCATCACCACCGAGCGCGGGCAGCGCACCGCGACCATCACCGTCACCCCGGAGGGCGACGACCTCGCCTCGGCCAACGTCGCCGTGCAGAACGCGATCGACGCGACGGCGCTTCCGGCCGGTGTCGACGCCTCCCTCGGCGGAGTGACCGCCGACCAGGCCGACGCGTTCTCGCAGCTGGGCATCGCGCTGCTGGTCGCGATCCTGATCGTCTACGTCGTGATGGTGGCGACGTTCCGCTCGCTCCTGCAGCCGCTGCTCCTGCTCGTGTCGGTGCCGTTCGCGGCGACCGGCGCGATCCTCCTGCAGGTGATCACCGGCGTGCCGCTGGGCGTGCCGTCCCTGATCGGCGTGCTGATGCTGATCGGCATCGTCGTCACGAACGCGATCGTGCTCGTGGACCTGGTGAACCAGTACCGCGACCGCGGGATGCCGGTGCGGGAGGCGCTGCTGCACGGCACCGAGCGGCGGCTCCGGCCCATCCTGATGACCGCCCTCGCGACGATCTTCGCCCTGCTGCCGATGGCGCTGGGGATCACGGGCCACGGCGGCTTCATCTCGCAGCCGCTGGCGATCGTCGTGATCGGCGGCCTGGTGTCCTCGACGGTGCTGACCCTCGTGGTCCTGCCCGTCGTCTACAACCTGGTCGAGGGGTATCGTGAGCGGCGGCGTGCCGCCCGCGCCGGGAAGGCGTCGGCATGACGGACATCAGGGATGCGGCCGAGACGGTCGGCTCGCGCTGGCGCAGCGGCCCGGAGCGCGCCACCGCGGTCCTCGACGAGATCGGTCCGGAGCGCTTCGTCGCCCGCGACTTCCGCCCGGGCACGCTCCGGCACCTCGTCCTGATCCGCTTCCGCCCGACGGCGCTGGTCGCCGAGGCGGACGAGGTCACCCGCCGCTTCCTCGCCCTGGCCGACGAGTGCGTCCGCGACGGACGGCCCTACATCGAGTCCATCGAGACCGGGCCGCAGCTGAGCATCGAGGGCGCGGGCGAGGGCTTCGACCGCGCGTTCCTGCTGACCTTCTCGTCCGAGGGCGACCTGCACTACTACCTGGGCCGGCCGGCCGTCGAGGACCCCGCGCACTGGGATCCGGCGCACGACGCGTTCAAGGAGTTCGTCGGGCCGTTCGTCGACACGGCCGGCATCGTCGCGTTCGACTTCCGACCCGAAGAGCACTGATGGCGACTCCCGACTTCGTGCTGCGACTGCGCGAGCGGATCGGGACCGAGCTGCTCTGGCTCACCGGCGTGACCGCGGTGATCCTCCGCGAGGAGCCGGCGCTCGAGGTCCTGCTCGTCCGGCGCGCCGACACCGGCGCCTGGACGGCCGTCACCGGGATCATCGACCCGGGCGAGACCGTCGCCGGGACCGCCCGCCGCGAGGCGCAGGAGGAGGCGGGTGTCGAGATCGAGGTCGAGCGCCTCGTGCAGGTGCACACCCTCCCGCCGATGCAGTACCCCAACGGGGACCGCTCGCAGTACCTCGACCACGTGGTGCGCTGCCGCTGGATCTCGGGGGAGGCCCACGTCGCGGACGACGAGTCGACCGAGGTCGGCTGGTTCGCGCCCGACGCGCTGCCGCCGATGTCGGACGAGCACCGCGCCCGGATCCAGCGGGCGCTGTCGGACGAGCCGGGCTGCTCGATCGACTGACGGCGGGGGTGCGCGCCGGACGAGGGCGGGGCCGCCTCCCGGGAGCGGCACTCGGATCGGAGCGGGCGTCCTGCCGTGTCGGCCTCCGACCGGACGGGCCCTCGGGCCGGGCTCCTCGGACCCGGCCCCTCGGTCCGGGCTCCTCGGACCCGGCTCGCCTCGGAGCGGGCGCTGCTCAGACCGGACGCGCGAAGCAGAGCACCGCGTCGTCGCCGACGTGGGCTCCGAAGCCGTCGATCGCCGTGAAGCCGAGCGCCTCGGCCGCTGCGGCGAGCTCCGGCGCGGCGGCCAGGCGCAACGTGCGGATCCGCTGCACCCGCGCCCACGACTCCGCCGCCGCGACGAGCCGTCGGGCGACTCCCGTGCGCCGGTGGACGGAGGCGACCACGAGCTCCAGCACCTCGGCGAAGTCGTCCGGGCCGGGAGCGAGCACCAGCACGCCGGACGCCGCCCCGTCGATCCGGGCGACCAGGACGCGGGCGTGCGGGGGCGGGACCGCGGCGAGGAGGCCCTCCGCTCCGGCTGCGTCCTCGAGGCGGACGACGACTCCGCTCACGAGCCCAGGTGGGCGCGGAGGAACTCGACGACCCGAGCACGCAGAGCGTCGTCGAGGAGCGCGATCGAGTGCAGCGAGCCGGGGAGGACGAGGAGGTCGACGCTCGAGCCCGCTCCGCGCAGCGCCTCCGCGAAGCGGGTCGACTGGCTGAGCGCGACCCGCTCGTGCGCCGCGTGCGCGATGAGGAACGGCGGCTCGGAGCCGTCCACCTGCGCGAGGGGCGAGGCGGCGGTCGCAGCGGGGCAGGAGGCGAGGTCCGCGCAGTCGAGGTAGCTGCGCACGGCGGCCGCGACTCCGACAACCGGGTCGTCGTCGGCGAGGCCGGCGGCGCTGAGATCGGAGGGACCGCTCAGCTCGACCACGGCGGCCAGGCGCGACGAGGTCGACGGCAGCGTGCCGAGCAGAGAGGCGAGGTTGCCGCCGGCCGAGCCGCCGAAGGCCGCCACCCGCTCCGGATCGATGCCGAAGCGCGCGGTCTGCTCCGGCTCGAGCAGCCAGTCGAGGGCGGCCGTCACATCGTCGAGCTGCGCGGGGAACACGGCGGCGGGCGCGAGGCGGTAGTCGACCGAGACGGCGACGAACCCCTCCGATCCGAGCCACTGGCAGATCGGGCGCCAGTTCGCGTCGGCCTTGCCTCCACGGGCCCAGCTGCCGCCGTGCACGACGAGGACGGCGGGCCGCGGCTCCGCCGACGGGGCAGGGGAGGAGCAGACGTCGGCGCTCTGCCCGGTGCTCGCGTCGTAGACGACGTCGGCCGTCACGCTCACGCCGGACCAGTCGGGTGCGGGTGCCGCTCCGAGCGCCTGCGCCACCGGCTCCGAGACGGGAGTGGTGCTCGCGCAGCCCGAGAGGAGGAGTGCGAGGGCGGCCAGGACCGCGGCGACGCGTCGCGGGGATCGGGTGGGCTCGCGCATGAGTGCGATCAGCGTACGGGGTGCCCGGCGCCCCGGATGCGGCACCCCCGCGATCAGGGGGTGCCGGGCTCGCGCTGCAGCCGGACCAGGACGACCCCCGCGAGGATCAGCGCGCCGCCGCCGAACTGGATCGGCGCGGGCAGCTCGCCGAGGATCAGCCACGCGGCCGCGATCGAGAACAGCACCTCCGTCAGGCCGACGAAGGAGGCGATCCGCGTGCCGAGACGGCGTCCGCCCTCGATCCCGAGCAGATACGCCAGCACCGTCGACATGCCGAGGATCACGCCCGCGGGGAGGAGCCAGCTGACCTCCGCTCCGACGAACACCACCTCTCCGAAGGTCGCGCGCAGCGGTGTGACGCGGAGCGCCCCGAGTGCCAGCAGGATCGCGGCGCCGACCGTCATCGCCCCCGCCGTGAGCGCGATCGGCGGCAGCTCCGGATCCACCCGGCCGGCGATGACGTAGTAGACGCACAGGCCGAGCGAGGCGGTCAGCGCCCAGGCGATGCCGACCAGCTCGGGGGTCGACTCGCCGGACAGGTCGAGCACGAGCACCAGGCCGCCGAGCGCGAGCGCGGAGCCGGCGAGGGTGAAGCGGCCGGGGTGCCGGCGCGTGCGCGCCCAGGCGAGGAGGACGAGGAACACCGGCGCGAGGTACTCGATCAGCAGGGCGACGCCGACCGACATGTGCTCGATCGCGCTGTAGAAGCAGAGCTGCGCGGCGATCACGGCGAAGACTCCGTAGAGGGCGATCGTGCCGAGGTTGCGGCGGAGCACGGGCCAACGGCCGCGGAGGGACAGGACCGCCGGGATCGCGAGGATCAGGGCGGCGCCGCCCGCGCGCCAGAGGACCGCGGACGCCGGCGTCCAGCCCGCCTCGAGGAGCGGCTTCACGAACGGCCCGCCCAGACCGAACGCCGCCGACGCGGCCAGCGCCGCGACGAGGCCCGAGCCGAGGCGCCGTGCAGGCGCGGGCGCGCTCGCGGCGGGGAGGGTGACGGCGGCGGTGCTCTCGGCGGTCATGGTCGGCTCCTTCAGGAGTCAAAAGGATTACACTCGTGACAGCGAGCTGATCGCACACTACTGAGCCGCACTGTCAGGAGTCAACATGGTGTTCGCCTATGACGTCGAGGCGTCACTGACCTCCACCGCCACCCTCGTCAACACGCTCCCCGAGCTGTCGCCGTCCGGCGAGGACGAGATGGCGACGATCGAGCAGCTGGACGACTTCCTCCTCGAGAACCGGTACACGGGCAGCCGCGACGGATCGACCGAGGAGCTGGAGGCCGTGCAGTCGATCCGCTCCTCCCTCCGCACCCTCTGGCTCACGCGGGCCGAGGAGGACCTCGTCCCCGTCGTCAACGGGATGCTCGACTCCGGCCGCGCGCTCCCGCAGCTGGTCCGGCACGGACCCTACGGCTGGCACCTCCACGCGACGCGCGACGAGAGCCCGCTCGCCACGCGCATCCTGGTCGAGGCCGCCATGGCGTTCGTCGACGTGATCCGCGGCGACGAGCGCGAGCGGATCCGCGTCTGCGCGGCGGAGGACTGCGAGGCGGTGCTCGTGGACTTCTCCCGCAACCGCTCGAAGCGCTACTGCGACACGGGCAACTGCGGCAATCGCGCGAACGTGGCCGCGTACCGGGCCCGGCGGGCGTCGCAGTAGCGGACAGGCGGTCGTTGCGCGCGGGCGCGCGTCGATCGTGCTGCGGCTCGGGGCCGGGGGGGCTGTATGCGGGGCGACTCCGCGGGGGACCGGTTGCGGAGGTGCACGACTCCCGGGCTTCGCGGCTCCCGACCTGAGCGGCTCCTGGCCGCACGTCTCCCCGCCCTAGCCAGGCTCAGGGGCCGCGTGTAGACTCACTCGGTCGGCTCTTGACACCGTGCGTTCTCGTGCGGATGGGTTTGTTAGTCAAGTGGGCCGAGTCTCCGACAGTCGTCGTGAGACGAATCACATGTGTGAATCGGCCCCGGTCAATGACTCGCCCGGGTTCTCCCCCTGCTGCCCCGCAGCAGTCCAGCGCACGGACGCCCCTCACGACGGGGCTCCTCCGGCGTCGCCTCCTCGCGCACGACCTGAACCCAGGAAGAACTGCCATGCCCAAGAACAAGAAGCCCGCCGGCGGACGTCCGGCCAAGAACTTCGAGCCCAACCGCTTCGGCGCCTCGAGCGGCAAGTCCCAACTCGGCGGCCGCTCGCGCTTCCCCGGCGCCAAGCCGGGCTCGCGCAGCGAGGGCCACCGCGGATTCCGCGCCGTCGACGAGAACGCCCCCAAGAAGGCGCGCTGGAACGCCGACGAGCGCGCCGAGCGGGCCACCGAGCGCGCCGATCGGCCCGCCCGCGGGAACGACCGCGACGAGCGGCCCTCGCGCGGCTACGACCGCGACGCGCGTCCGGCGCGCTCGAACGACCGTGACGAGCGTCCGGTCCGCGGGTACGACCGCGACGCACGCCCGGCCCGCTCGAACGATCGCGACGACCGTCCGGCCCGCTCGAACGATCGCGACGATCGTCCGGCGCGTTCCTACGGGCGCGATGAGCGTCCGGCGCGTTCCTTCGACCGGAGCGACCGCCCGGCCCGTTCCTTCGACCGTGACGCGCGTCCGGCCCGCTCGAACGACCGCGACGATCGTCCGGCCCGCTCCTACGGACGCGACGAGCGTCCGGCGCGTTCCTTCGACCGGAGCGACCGCCCGGTCCGTTCCTTCGACCGTGACGCGCGTCCGGCCCGTTCGAACGACCGCGACGATCGTCCGGCCCGCTCCTACGGACGCGACGACCGTCCGGCCCGCACCGGCGACCGCGACGAGCGCCCCTCGCGCGGCTACGACCGCAGCGACCGTCCGGCTCGCTCGTTCGACCGCAGCGACCGCCCGGCCCGCTCCTTCGACCGGGATGCGCGTCCCTCGCGCGGCCACGACCGCGGCGACCGCCCGACCCGCTCGTTCGACCGCGACTCCCGGCCCTCGCGCCGCGACTCCGGCTCGGACTTCTACCCCAGCCGCGACGCCCGCGCGCCGCACCAGGCCGACGACGTCGTGCTCGAGCGCCTCGAGGCGACGGCCACGCTCGCCGTCGACGTCGAGGGCGTCACCTTCGGCGACCTCGGCCTGGGCGGGAACATCGTCCGGATGCTGACCGAGCTCGGAGCGGCCGCGCCGTTCCCGATCCAGGCCGCGACCATCCCCGAGGTGCTCGCCGGCAAAGACGTCCTCGGACGCGGCAAGACCGGCTCCGGCAAGACCATCGCCTTCGGCGCCCCCGTCGTCGAGCGCCTGATGGAGAACAACGGAGCGAAGGGCCGCAAGCCGGGCCGCGCTCCGCGCGCGCTCATCCTCGCGCCGACCCGCGAGCTCGCCATGCAGATCGACCGGACCATCCAGCCGATCGCCCGCTCCGTCGGCCTGTTCACGACGACCATCTACGGCGGCGTCCCCCAGTACAAGCAGGTCGGAGCCCTCCAGCGCGGAGTCGACATCGTCATCGCGACGCCGGGCCGCCTCGAGGACCTCGTCGAGCAGGGGCGCCTCGACCTCTCGAACATCACCATCACGGTGCTCGACGAGGCCGACCACATGTGCGACCTCGGCTTCCTCGAGCCGGTGCAGCGCATCCTCCGCCAGACCGCCGACGGCGGCCAGCGGCTGCTGTTCTCGGCCACGCTCGACAAGGGCGTCGCGACGCTCGTCGACGAGTTCCTGGTCGAGCCGAGCGTCCACGAGGTCGCCGGCGAGGACCAGGCGTCCTCGACCATCGACCACCGCGTGCTCCTGATCGAGCACCGCGACAAGGCCGAGATCATCGAGCAGCTCGCCGCCCGCCAGGGCAAGACGCTGATCTTCGCCCGGACCCGCGCGTTCGCGGAGCAGCTCGCGGAGCAGCTCGACCACGCGGACATCCCCGCGACGAGCCTCCACGGCGACCTCAACCAGTCGCGCCGCACCCGCAACCTCGCACTGCTCACCAGCGGACGCGTGGACGTGCTGGTCGCGACCGATGTGGCCGCGCGCGGCATCCACGTCGACGACATCGACCTGGTGATCCAGGCCGACGCTCCCGACGAGTACAAGACCTACCTCCACCGCTCCGGCCGTACCGGCCGCGCGGGCAAGACGGGCACGGTCGTGACGCTCATCACGCGCAACCGCCGCCGCCGCATGGAGGAGCTGCTCGACCGGGCCGAGATCGAGGCCGAGATGATCGAGGCCCGCCCCGGCGACCGCGTCCTGCGCGAGATCAGCGCCCCGGCCGAGTAGCTGCCGACCGCACGACGACGAGGCGCGGACCCCTGCATCGGGGTCCGCGCCTCGTCGTCTTTCGTGGTGGGTGCTGTGGTGCGGCGTGACGGCGAGTGCCGGGTCGTGGTGACCCTCCGACGCCGCACTGCGCAGGGCTCCGCGCTGTGCGGCCTCCCGTGGGGCGGCGCTGCGTTGCGCGACTCTGTGCTGGACGGCTCTGTGCTGGACGACTCTGTGCTGGACGACTCTGTGCTGGACGACTCTGTGCTGGACGACTCTGCAGTGCCTGGCTTCGCGGAGGGCTTCTGCACGCACGAACGCCGAAGGGCGGACACCGCGAGGTGCCCGCCCTTCGGCGTGTTCACCGGCCGGAGCCGGTGAGGGGAATTAGCTGGCCGGGGGGGTCAGCACGGTGTCGATGAGGTAGACGGTCGCGTTGGCGGTCTGGACGCCACCGCAGATGACGGACGCGTCGTTGACCTTCAGGTCGTCGCCGGAACCGGTGACGGTGAGGTTGCCACCCTGGACGGTGGCGTGGTCGCCAGCGATCGCGTCAGGGGCGATCTGGCCGGGGACGACGTGGTAGGTCAGGATCGAGGACAGCGTGGCGGCGCCCTCGGGGGTCTTGAGGGAGTCGACGGTCGCGGCGTCGAGCTTGGCGAACGCGTCGTCGACCGGGGCGAAGACGGTGAACTCGCCGCTGTTCAGCGTGTCGACGAGGTTGACGTCGGGGTTGAGGCCACCGGAGACCGCAGCGGTCAGGGTGGTGAGCAGCGGGTTGTTCGACGCGGCGGTCGCGACGGGGTCGAGCGACATGCCCTCGACCGAGCCGGCGCCGTCCGGGACCTGCTCGGCGTAGGCGGCACAGCCGGGGCCGACGAGGTTCGCGGCCGGGTCCATGGTCGCCATGGGGGTCGAGGAGGCGGAAGCCGACGAGGTGGCCATCGGGGTCGACATCTCGGTCGCCGCGTCGCTGGCGGCGGTGGTCGAGCCGCTTCCGCTCGAGCAGGCGGTGAGGCCGAGGGCGGCGGTGCCCAGCAGGGCGAATGCGGCGAGGGCGGAACGCTTGGTGGATCGCATGGGATTACTCCTTCGTGAGACGGCCCCCACGTGATGCGGAGGACCTGTTCTGTGTGGACCGTTTCGCGGCCGTTGACATGTGTTCGGAGCCCTCCCTGCGGGGGTTTGGATTTCTTTCGGTGATCTAGGTAACGGCTTCGTAACGGCAGGGAACCTGGACGGCGGGGGCTGCTCCGCCGGGTCGATTACCCTGGAGACGTCGCGCGCACGCGTCGACGCGACGAGAGGACGGGCGAGTGCAGACCCGAGGTGCACGAGTGGCTCGCGGCGTCGCCGCCGCTCTCGCAGCGACCGCCACGGCCGCCGCCTCCCACACGCTCGCGGGCGCCGAGACCCCCGCTCCTGCCGTGCTCGCCCTCTCCGCGGCGTTCGCCGTCGTCGTCTGCGTCCTCCTCTCGGGGCGCCGTCCGTCCCTTCCCCGGCTGACGCTCTCCGTGCTCCTCAGCCAGATCGCGTACCACGGCCTCTTCCTCATCACGGGCAGCGGTGGGGAGGTGAGCGTGGTCGGGACGACGGGCACCGGCGCGCACTTCCACGACGGGTCGACCATCGAGCTGATCGCCGGCGGAGGCGGACACGCGGCTCACGCGCCGGTGATGCTCCTCGCCCACCTCGCTGCGGCTGCCTTCACGATCGCGGCGTTCCGGTACGGCGAGCGCCTCTTCTGGACGCTGGGAGCAGGCCTCCACCGCGTCGTCGTACGGATCGTCGCCCGCGCGTCCGCGGTCGCGCTCCCGTCGGCACCCGGCGTCTCGATGACGGGCACCCCCGAGCCGCGGGCGCCCCGATCCCTCGACGCGGTCCTCTCGATCCTCCGGCACCGCGGGCCGCCGCTGCGGGTCCTCCGCGCCGCCTGACGCCCCTCCCGTGCGGGAGCGGCTCCGGTCGGCGCCTCCGCATGCACCGCGGACCCGCGCTGCGTCCAGAACTCCCGGCCCCGCGCCGGATCTCCCCCGAGGACACGACCGTCATGACCCGTTCTTCTTCTTCTTCTTCCTTCTCGCGGCTCCGCCTCGTCGGCAGCGGCGCACTCGTCGCCGCCGGATCGATCGCGCTCGCTGTCGCCGCGCCCACGGCGGCCAGCGCCCACGTGACCGCGGCGGCGAGCAGCACCGCCGCCGGCTCGTACACGGTGGTGACGTTCTCGCTGGCCCACGGCTGCGAGGGCTCGCCGACGACGGGACTCACGATCACGATGCCCGACGGCATCAACTCGGTCAGCCCGACGATCAACCCGAACTGGGACGTCGTGAAGAACGAGGTCGCGATCGCCGACCCGGTCACCGACTCCCACGGGAACACCGCGACCAAGCGGGTCTCGGACGTGGTCTACACGGCGAAGACGCCCCTCGCCGACGGCTACCGCGACACCGTCGCCCTCCAGCTTCAGCTCCCCGAGGACGCAGCCGGCTCCACGCTGGAGTTCCCCGTGCTGCAGACGTGCGAGACCGGCAGCACCGCCTGGGACCAGCCGACCGTCGACGGCCAGGACGAGCCCGAGCTGCCCGCTCCCACCGTCGCGGTGACCGCGGCGGAAGCGGGGTCCGGCCACGGGGGCGGACACGACGACGACGGCGACGGTGACGACGCGGTCGCGACCACCGCCTCGGCGACGACGGCCACGAGCGGCGACGACGTGCTCGCCCGCATCCTCGGAGTCGGCGGGCTCGTCGTCGGCGCGGTCGGCGTGGCCGTCGGGCTCGCCTCCCGCCGCCGCGGACCCCGGGCGTCGGCGTGACCCGTCGGAAGGCCCTCGTCGCCGTTACCGCGATCGGGCTGCTCGGCTCGATCGCGGTGGCGGCGCCCGCCAGCGCGCACAACTACCTCGTCTCGACGACTCCCGCTGCGGACTCGACCGTGACGGAGCAGCCGGGAACGCTGGTGCTGACGACGAACGACGACCTGCTCGTCCTCGGGACGGACGGAACGGCGGCGGCTCTGCGCGTCGTCGGGCCGGACGGGCTCTACTACGGCGACGGCTGCGTCAGCGTCGTCGGGCCGGAAGCGTCGATGCCGCTCGAGCTCGGCGCGGCGGGGGAGTACGAGGTGACCTGGCAGGTCGTGTCCACCGACGGGCACCCCGTGTCGGGCCAGTACGCGTTCGACTGGGCGCCGTCCGACGGGACCGCGCTCGCCGACGGGTCGGACTCGGTCCCGGACTGCAACGGCACCGTCGCGGTCTCAGGAGGACAGGCCGAGTCAGCCGACGAAGCGCAGGCGACGTCCGGATCGGACCCCGCACTCCTCGGGGACGTCCTGTGGATCGGCGGCGCTCTCGCCGCGGTCGCCGCCGCCATCGGAGTGACGCTCCTCGTGCTGCGACGGCGACCCCGCGACTGAGGCTCGTGAGCCTCCTGGGGTGGCGGTCGGTCAGTTCAGGAGGCTCGCGAGGGGCCCTTCACCGAGACCGGTCAGGACGGCCGCCGCGTCCTCGTAGACGGCGACGGCCCCGGCCTCGCGGAGTTCGTGCTCCGAGGTACCGCCGGAGAGGACTCCGACCGTTGCCAGGCCCGCGCGCTCGGCGGCCAGGACGTCCCAGGTCGCGTCGCCGACCATGACGGCGCGGTCGACGGAGACACCCGCGCGGTCGAGCGCGATAGAGATCAGGTCGGGTGCTGGCTTGGCGGTGGAGACGTCGGCGCCGCTGGTGACAGCGTGGACGGACCCGCCGAAGTCGAGGACGTCGAGAAGCACGTCCAGCTCGTTCTGCGGTGCCGAGGTGGCGAGGACGACGTGGACGCCTCGACCGACGAGCGTCGCGACGAGCTCGCGAGCTCCCGGAAGTGGAACGATGCGTGCTGTCGTCTCGGTGTAATTCTTGGTGTGCAGCGACTTCACCAGTGCGCGCTGCTCCTCCTTCACTTCGTCCTCGAGGAGCATGTCGAGCAGCTCCGACGAGTCTGCGCCGATCGCTCGTTGGATGCGCCAGGCGGGCACGACGAGGTCGGCCTGCCAGAAGGCGCGCGACCACGCCTCGACGTGGAGGAAGTTCGTGTCGGCGAGGGTCCCGTCGATGTCGAAGAGCACCGCGGAGGTCCCCGTCGTCGCGTCTTTCCTGTCCTTCGTTCCTGCCATGTCGCTGCCCCTCTTGTCGCTTCCGCGCCTATCGGCCCGTGCCGTCCACGCTACGCGGGCGCGCCGAAGCGGGCCCGCCCCTTGACCTGCCCGTCCACGCCACCCGACCTGCCCCTTGTCACGGCCCGCCGGTCCCTATCGGATCGTGTCCGCCCTCCGTCCCGTTCCCCGGCTCCCCGGGCCGGGTGACATGCTGCCGTCCCGTCGGGCTCGTCCAGTGCAGCGTGCCGTCCGGCTCCTGCCGGTGGGTCCACCCCGTGGTGTGGCGGAGCCGGTGGTGGTGTCGGCAGAGGTGTGCGAGGTTGTCGGCCGACGTGGTGCCTCCGTGCTGCCAGTCGTTCGTGTGGTCGACGTCCGCGTGGCGGGTGCTGCGGGTGCATCCCGGGAACCGGCAGGTCCCGTCGCGGTGCTGGAGGTGGCGACGCAGGTCCGCCGGCACCCGGTAGGAGTCGCGTCCGACGGAGAGGACCGCTCCGCTCTCCGGATGGGTGAGCAGCCGCGTGAACGAGGGAGCACCTGCTGTGAGACGCCGCGCGGTCTCCGGATCGACGGGTCCGTATCCGTCGAGGACGGCGGGCTGGTCGGACCGCCCGAGGAGGGTCAGCGCCGGCACGGTCACCGCGACATCGGCGCGCACTCCCGTCGGCATCGACGTGCCGTCTCCCTCGGCCGATGTCTCCCCGTCGACCAGCAGCGCAGCGGCGATGTCTGCGCGGAGCTGGCCCAACGTCCGCTCCTCGTCCGGCAGATCCGCGAGGGAGCGGGCGGCCCGGTCGATCCTGTCCATCGCGCCGAGCACATCGGGAGCTGCGGTGTAGAGGTGCAGGATCGCCATCCCGTCGTCGAGGCCCTCCACCCAGAGCGCGCGACGACGGGCGCAGTCCCGATGACGTTCGCTGAGCGTCTGCGGGTGCAGCCGTTCCCGGAGCGACCGGAGGGCGCGTCGCAGCTGGGGCGGCGTGCAGGCGACCGCGATCGTGGCGGCCTCCTCGTCGAAGCGCCCACGGACCTCGGCCGGGACGTCGAGCGCTCCTCGCACCACGAGTCGCGCGTGCTCGGGGGAGAGCGCTCCGTCCGCGAGTGCGCGCAACGTCGCCGGGAGGTCGTTCACCAGCAGGCGTGCCTCGTCGACCAGTGCAGAGGCGTGCGCCTCCGAGACCCGGAGTCTCGTCGCGAGCTCCGCGATCAGCGCCCGGTGCGCCGCCTCCGCCCGATCCACCTGCACCTGGACGTGCTCGCCGACGAGCGCCGCCGGTGCCGCCATCGCGAGGCGGCGTGCCTCCTCGACTGCCCGGTACCGGGATGCCTCGACGGCGGACCGCTCAGCGTGCCGTGAGCCGGCGAGCGCGAGCGCCTCCGTGAGCGCGTCGTCTACTGTCGCCGATTCCTTCATGCCCTGATCTCACCGGACGAAGTCTCGCCGTAGGCCTCGGGAGCGCCGTTTCATCGGACAGCATCGCGAAGAACCGTCTGTGGAGGAGCGTCGCCCCCCTCACACCTTCCGCGGCACCGTGAACACGGTCTCCACTCCCGCCGAGTACAGCACCGAGTCCGGCGCGCGCGTCGCCAGCCCGGGGAAGCCCGCGGCGTCGAGCAGCCCGTCGTCGAGCGCCAGCAGCTCCGCGCGGCGCAGCGGCCACGGCCGGTGCAGGTTGCGGCCGTACCAGGTGGAGCCAAGGTGGCGCTCGTGGTAGGCCCAGCGTGCGGTGAGGAACGAGGCGAGCGGGTCCTCGCCGACCGGGTCGCCCGGGCGGACGACGATCCGGGAGCGGGCGGCCGAGTCCGAGTGCCGGATCGTGTCGTAGATCACCGCGCCGTGGCGGTGCTCGATGCTCATCCGGGCCCAGCGGTAGGGGAGCCCGAACACCGCCTGCGCGGTGAGCACGGGAAGGAGGTGGGAGGCGTCGAGCGAGACGAACACGACTCCGCGTCGTCCCTGCTCGTCGACGGAGTAGAGCCGGACGTTCACCTCGGGGAAGGTGCCGAGCCAGGGCACCCGCGGGCCGCCGAGGAAGGCCGTCCGCGAGAGCCGGAACGGGATCAGGCCCACCCAGGAGGAACCGTCGTGCTCGTCGGGCCTCGTCCCGGCCGGGAGGTGTGGCGCCACCAGGGCGGGGTCGACCCGCCAGTGCAGGAACGTCGCCTCGGTCCAGCGCTGTTTCAGGATGCGCGGTCCGCCGAGCGCGGGCGCGGAACGGGTGACGGGTTCGACGGATCTCACGCGCCCATCGTGCTCCGATGTGCTGCGAGCTCGCCCGTGCAGGCGCGCTCAACGGCGTGCGACGAGTGCCTTCAGTGTCTCCAGCACCAGGGCCACCGGTGCGGAGGAGGCGGCGGAGTTGCGCACGACGGCCTCGAGGGAGCGGACGGGCCGGGGACGGACGACGGGCACGGCGCGGACGCCGTCCGGCAGGCGGTGGGCCGCGAGCTCCGGCAGGACCGTCACTCCCATGCCCGCGGCGACGAACGCGGCGGCGGTGATGTGGTCGTTCGCCTGGACGTGGAAGGGCGGCGCGAACCCGGCGGCGGCGCAGGCCTCCACGACGTTCCGGCGGCACCAGCCGGTGGGCAGGTCGTTGTCGACCCAGCGCTCGTTCGCGAGCTCGGCGAGGTCGATCTCGCTCCGGGAGGCGAGCGGATGACCGTCGGGCAGGACGACGAGGTAGGGGTCGTCGAGGAGGTGGTGCGCCGTGAATCCGGGGGCGGTCGGCTCGGAGGAGGCGACGAGGAGCTGCACGTCGGGGCGCGCTCCGAGGTCGTCGTCGAGCTCCTCTCCCAGGCGCAGATCGAGGGCGAGGCCGGGGAACGCGGCGGTCAGCCGGCGGGCGACCTCCGGCATCCAGGCGCTGCCGACGGAGGCGAAGTACGTCACCGAGAGGCGGCCGGAGCGGCCCTCGCGCAGCTCCTCCACCACGGCCTCCGCTTCGGCGAGGCGCTCGAGGACGCGGTCCGCCTGGGCGGCGAGGGCGCGTCCGGCGGGGGTCGGGCGGACGCCGCGGCCCACCCGCTCCAGCAGGGTCAGTCCGGTCTCGCGCTGCAGAGCGGAGAGGTGCTGGCTGACGGCGGAGGACGTGTAGCCGAGGCCGGAGGCGGCTCCCGCGATCGAGCCGGAGGCGACGACGGAGCGGAGGATGCGGAGCCGGTGCACGTCGAGCATGAGACGACCGTACAGTCCGGCTGAACGATCCGACAGTGAACGGAACTGGTGCTGAATCCCCGGCAGCGCCACGATGGCCTCATGACCGACGTCTCCTCCTCCGCCCCGCCCTCCACGAGGGACGCCCTCCTGCTGTGGGGCGCGATCGCGGTCACCGTCCTGCTCTGGGCGTCGGCCTTCGTCGGCATCCGCGCCACGACGGAGGACTTCGGCCCGGGCACGCTGACCCTCGGCCGCATCGTGGTGGGGTCGCTCGCGCTCACGGTGGTGCGCGTCGTCCTCACCGCCCGGAGGCGCCGCTCGGAGGCGGCTCCGGATCCGCGCACGGCGGTCCCGCGCGGGCGCCTCCTCCTGCTCGTGCTGGGCTGGGGGGTCGCCTGGTTCGGGGTCTACAACCTGGCGTTGAACGCTGCGGAGCGGCACGTCGACGCGGGGACGGCGGCGCTGCTGGTGAACATCGCGCCGATGATCACCGCCGTGCTCGCCGGGCTGCTGCTGGGGGAGGGGTTCCCCCGCCGTCTCCTCGCCGGGATGCTCGTGGCGTTGACCGGCGTCGCGGTGATCGCGTTCTCCACCTCCACCGGGCAGTTCGACGTGATCGGCGTCGCCCTCGGCCTGGTGGCCGCCGTCGTCTACGGCAGCGCGGCGACCCTGCAGAAGCGCCTGCTGGGCCGGATCGACGCGCCGACGATGACCTGGCTCGGCTGCCTCGCCGGCACGGTCGCGTGTCTGCCCTTCGCACCGGAGCTCGTCGAGGCGCTCGCCGCCGCTCCGCTCTCCTCGATCCTGGCTGTGGTCTACCTCGGGATCTTCCCGACGGCCGTCGCCTTCACGACGTGGGGGTACGTCCTCGCGCGCTCCAGCGCGGGTCGCACCGCGGCGTCCACCTACGCGGTGCCCGCGGTGGTCGTGCTGCTGTCCTGGCTCGTCCTGGGCGAGACCCCGCCGCTCGCCGCGCTGCTCGGAGGCGCGCTCGCCCTGGCCGGAGTCGCGGTGGCGACGCTGCGGAGGCGCCCGAAGGCGGTCTGACCGGCGGCGGATGCTCCTCCACAGCCGCCCGATCGCGTCGAGTCCTCGGACGAGGCGGCTCGCGGGGATCCCGCGGGAGGGCCCGGGATATGCTGGGCGGACGTTCATCCCAGTCGGCGCCGAGCGCCAGGAACGGTGAGGATCCCGATGACCGAGGCCCTGCAGCCGCCCGTCCAGAACGCCCTCTCGCTCACGCCTCCGGAGCCGGTGGCAGCGGTGCCGACCACCTCGGCGCCGTCGATCGCGCCGAAGGTGCCCGAAGCCGCCCTGCCCGGCCTCGAGGCGAAGGTCGACGGCTACCTCGACACGCTCCTGGCGACGGAGTCCCGCAGCCCCGAGTTCGCGACGCGGGCCAACGACATCCGCACGATGGGCGACGCCGACATCCGCTCGGCCGCCGACTCGTCGAACCGGCTGCTGAGCACGCCGGTGCGCGCCCTCCAGGAGGGCGGGCTCTCCGAGGGGTCGACCATCGGCAAGACGCTGCTCGAGCTGCGCCGCACGGTGGAGGATCTGGACCCGTCCGAGGACAACCTGCAGAAGAAGATCCTGGGCTTCATCCCGTTCGGCAACAAGATCACCGACTACTTCCGCCGCTACGAGAGCGCCCAGTCGCACCTGAACGCGATCATCCAGGCCCTGTACGACGGGCAGGACGAGCTGCGGAAGGACAACGCGGCCCTGAATCTCGAGAAGCAGAACCTCTGGGAGACGATGACCCGTCTCAACGAGTACATCTACGTCGCCGAGCGGCTCGACGTGAAGCTCTCGGCGAAGATCGCCGAGCTCGACGCCACCGACCCGGAGCGGGCGAAGGCGCTGCGCGAGGACGTCCTCTTCTACGCGCGCCAGAAGCACCAGGACCTGCTGACCCAGCTGGCCGTGTCGATCCAGGGCTACCTCGCGATCGACGTCGTCATCAAGAACAACGTCGAGCTGATCAAGGGCGTCGACCGCGCGACGACCACGACCGTCTCGGCGCTGCGCACGGCGGTCATCGTGGCGCAGGCGCTCGCCAACCAGCGCCTCGTGCTCGATCAGATCACGGCGCTGAACACCACGACGTCCAACATGATCGAGGCCACCTCGCGCATGCTCGCCGACCAGTCGGCCTCGATCCAGTCGCAGGCCGCCTCGGCCACGGTCGGGCTGCCGCAGCTGCAGGCCGCGTTCGCGAACATCTACCAGACGATGGACTCGATCTCGGACTTCAAGATCAAGGCGCTCGACAGCATGGCCCAGACCGTCGGAGTCCTGCAGACCGAGACGGCGAAGGCCGGCGAGTACGTCGAGCGGGCCCGCCGCAGCAACTCGGACATCGACGCGACGTCCTCGCTCGATCTCGGCCGCTAGCCGATGGGCTGGTTCTCCCGACTGTTCACGGGTGCCCCCGCGGCGCCGGAGGAGACCGCGCCCGCTCTGCCGAGCGTCCCGACGAGCGAGGACATCCTCGCGGCGCTCGACCGGGTCGGCACGCGGACGGAGGGCCGGGTGCCTGGCATCGTCGCGGCGCGCATCCAGCGGATCGACGAGACGGTCCGCGAGATGGTGCCCCGTCTCGACCGCCTCGGCGGGATGAGCCGTCAGGGCCACACCGTCGTCGCGACCGCGACCAGCTACCTCCCCGAGGCGGTGGAGGGCTACCTCCGCCTGCCGAGGGACTTCGCCGACCGCCGCGCCGTGCACAGGGGGAAGACCTCGCTGATGATCCTCTGCGACCAGCTCGACCTCCTCGGAGGCACGCTCGACCGCATCTCGGACGCCGTCTCGCGGCAGGACGCCTCGGCGCTGATCGCGCACGGGCAGTTCCTGGCCGAGAAGTTCACGGAGTCCTCGCTCTCCCCGAGCGGTCTCGACGCGCCTCCGCAGCCGGGAGCGCCGTCCGGATCCGGCTCGCTGACCCCGCCGAGCGCCTCGTGACCGCGCTCGCCCCGGCGCTGGAGGCCCTCGTGCTCGCGGGGACGGCCGCCGGCCTCGACGCCGCGGCCGTCCGCGACGAGGGTGCGCGGCTGGCCGCCGCCGTCGCCGAGTCGATCCGCGGCGCCGGGCAGGACTGGCTCGCCGCGACCGGCGCGACCGGCGGTCTGGAGGCGTTCTTCACCGCCGCCTCGAGCGGTCGGCGCTGGCGGTCGGGGCCGACCGTTCAGCTGGCCGCCCTGGTCGGCGCGGGCTCGCACCACGCCTCCGCCTACGCCCGCGCCCTGACCGAGGTCGTCTCGGCGGCCAGCGCTCTCGGCGACCCGGGCATCGGCGGCATCGCCTCCGCCTCCGCGACCGCCGCGGCCCAGCTCTCCGCCGTCCCGGGTGCTCGGGGCGCCGCTCCGACGACGAGCGGGGGAGCGCCGCACACGACCGGCCGGTCGCCGGACGGTGACGCGGGCGCCGACCTGCCGACCGGTCTGCCCGCCGGCGTGCCCGGGGTCGACGAGATCCTCGAGCGCCTCCGCCGGACCGAGCACGACGGTCCGCAGGACGAGCCGGCGCCCGCCGCCGCTCCCGCCGCGGAGCCCGCCTCCGAGCCGGAGCCGCTCGACCCGCCGGAGTCCATCGACGACCTGCTCGCCGAGCTCGACGCGCTGATCGGCCTCGACCGGGTGAAGAGCGAGATCAAGCGGCAGACGCAGCTGCTCCGGATCGACACCCTGCGCCAGGCCGCCGGTCTCAGCACGCCCACGCTCACCCGCCACCTCGTCTTCACGGGGAACCCCGGCACGGGCAAGACGACGGTGGCGCGCCTGGTCTCGCGGATCTACCGCTCGCTCGGCATCCTCTCGAAGGGCGTGCTCGTCGAGGTCGACCGATCGGAGCTGGTGGCCGGCTACCTCGGGCAGACCGCGACGAAGACCGCGGAGGTGATCGCCTCCGCGCGCGGCGGCGTCCTCTTCATCGACGAGGCCTACGCGCTCGCGCTCGACCAGTACGGCGCGGAGGCAGTCACCACCCTCGTGAAGGACATGGAGGACCACCGCGGCGACCTCGTCGTGATCGTCGCCGGCTACTCCGGGCCGATGCAGGGCTTCCTCGACACGAACCCGGGACTCGCCAGCCGCTTCTCGACCACGATCGACTTCGCCGACTACTCCGACGACGAGCTCTCGGCGATCTTCGGCCGCCTCGCCGCCTCCGCGGACTTCGAGCCGACGGAGGAGGCGCTCGCCGCGTTCGCGGGCCTCGCCTCGGCGCAGCAGCGCACGGAGGCGTTCGGCAACGGGCGCTGGGTCCGCAACGTCCTCGACGCGGCGATCGCCCGGCACGCCTGGCGCCTCCGCGACGTGGAGGAGCCGACGCTCGACGAGCTGCGCATCCTGCTCCCCGAGGACGTGGTGGAGAGCCCCGAAGCTTCGAGCAGCCCGGACGGAGCCGGCGACGACGACGAGGGCGCGGTCGACGGCTCTGAGGAGGCCTTCGGGCAGGCGGACGCCGCCCCGAGCGGCACGGCCGTCCCCGTCACCGACGACCCCGAGGAGGAAAGCCGTTGAGCACCGCACCCGCCGCGCCGCCCGCGCAGAGGATCCCCGAGCCGCCCCTCGTCCAGGTCGCCAACCGGCCGGCGCAGCGGAAGCCGTCGCTGCTGGCCCGCGCGACCGCGACCACTCCGGCCACCCTGCGCCTCCTGCTCGCCCTGACGGCGCTGGCGGCCGTGCTGTTCGGCGTGTTCGCGCAGCAGGCAGGAGCGATGCAGGCGCGCGCCGCGACGACGGCCCGGGAGCAGTCGGCGCAGCTGCTCGGCGTGCAGAACGTCCGCACGCTGCTGGTGGACGCCAACGCGATCGCGGCCAACACCTTCCTCGTCGGCGGACTGGAGCCGACCGAGCTGCGGGCGTCGTACGTCTCGAGCCTCACCGGCGCCGCCTCCGCGATCGCCGGGCTCTCGGCAGCCGACTCGGCGGACACCCGGGCCCTCGCCCGGGTCGCCAGCAGCATCACGACCTACAGCGGGCTGATCGAGCAGGCGCGGGCCAACAACCGGCAGGGCTTCCCCGTCGCCTCGGCGTATCTCGACCAGGCGTCGACGGCCCTCTCGGGAGACGGCGGCATCCTCGAGGACCTCGACGGACTCGTCGACTCCGGTGCCGACCGGGTCGCGGCCGCCTACGACGCCGTCCGCTGGAGCGTCCTGCTCATGATCGGCTCGCTCGTGATGCTGGTCCTTCTCCTGGCGGCGCAGCTCTGGCTCGCCCGCCGTACGCACCGCTACCTCAACCGCCCGCTCGCCACGGGGACCGCCCTCCTGCTGGTCGTCGGCGTCGGCGGGGCGCTCGCCTACGGATCGGTCGCGGCGGACGCGGGGACGGCGCGGGTCGAGTCCTACCGCGAGGCGCTCACCGTGTCGAACGCGCTCATCGCCGCGAGCGACGCCAAGTCGCTCGAGAGCTTCACGCTGATCAAGCGCGGCTCCGGCGCCGCCCTCGAGGAGCGCTACACCCAGGCCGTCGACTCCGCCCGGGAGAAGCTCTCGGGCGACCTGCAGGACGAGCTGGCGAGGACACGGCTCGTCGACGAGTTCGGGCAGTGGCAGTCGTTCCACGAGGAGATCCGGGAGGCGGACGACGCCGGGAACTGGGACCAGGCCGTCCGCGTCGCCACGATCACCGGGAACGGCACGCCGAACGAGCTCTTCACCACCTTCTCCGACGACGCCCGCGACGTGGTGCAGGAGAAGGCACTGGCCGCCGCCACCACGCTCGATCGAGGCGCGGAGTTCGCGACCCTCGTCTCGTGGATCCTGCTGGCGGCCGGTCTCGCCGGAGCCGTGTTCGCCTGGCGCGGCATCGCCCAGCGACTGGAGGAGTACCGATGAACCGCCTGCGCGCCGCCGCCCTCGCCCTGGCCACCGCCGCGGCTCTCGCCCTCACTGGCTGCACGACGGGGGCGGACGACCTCGGCACGCCCCTCGCCGCGGCGACCCCGACTCCGACGGCGAGCGCGTCCGCTCCCGCCGGTCCTGCCGCGGCGGACTGCTCGCCCTCGGCGGTCACCTCCTACGCGCCGACCGGCGTGACCGACAGCACCAGGCTCGCGGAGATCCGCGGGCGCGGGACCCTGCGCGTCGGCGTCTCGGCCGACACCCTCCTGATGAGCGCCCGCAACCCGATCACGGGGGCGATCGAGGGCTTCGACGTCGACATCGCCCGCGAGGTCGCCCGGGCGATCCTCGGCAGCGACTCCATCGACTACGTCGTGATCACCTCCGCTCAGCGCCTCCCCGCGCTCACCGGCGGCGACGGCGCCCCGCAGGTCGACATGGTGGCTCGCACCCTCACGATGACCTGCGATCGCTGGAGCTCGATCGCCTTCTCGTCCGAGTACTACGACGCCGGCCTCAAGGTGCTCGTCTCCGACGACCCCGACGGCGTCCCGATCACGGGCATCGGCGACCTCGGCGGGGAGAGGGTCTGCGCGCCCAGCGGCACCACGACGCTCAGCCGCCTGCAGAACGACTACCCGGAGGTCGAGGCCGTCGAGGCCGCCACGCACTCGCAGTGCCTCGCCCTCTTCCAGGCAGGAGAGGTCGACGCCATCGCGGGCGACGACACGATCCTCGCGGGCTTCGTGGCGCAGGACCCGTACGCGAAGGTCGTCGGCGACGCCCTGAGCTCGGAGCCCTACGGCCTCGGCCTGCCCGCCGACGACCCCGACTTCGTGCGCTTCGTCAACGCCTCGCTCGAGAGCATCCGCAGCGACGGCCGCTGGCAGAGCATCTACGAGCGCTGGCTCGGGGTCCTCGGCGAGGCCTCGCCGCCGGCCCCGGTGTACGGCCGATGAGCACCGGTCTCGCGGAGGGGACCCCCGTCGCTCCGGGCCGGCTGGGGGAGGCCGCGCCGCAGCGCGAGCTCTTCGAGTACCTCGCCGCTCTCACCCGCTGGCTCCAGCGGACCACGCGCGAGCTCTCGCGGCTGGACGCCGCCGCGCTGGCGTCGCCGCAGGCCGAGAACTACACGGCCGACGTGGTGCTCGCCCAGTCGCTCCGCGAGTCCGTCACCCGGCGCCTCGCCGAGCTCGAGGCGGTCTGGGACTCCGGCCGCGTCGACGTCGTGGCGCGCGAGCGGATGTCGCAGCTGATCTGGGGCCGTCTCGACGCCTCCGGGAGCGGCGCGGTCTCGCTGGTGGAGGCGGTGCGCCTCTGCGACGCGGTCGTCGGCCAGCTGCGCTCCCGGCTCGAGCTCGACCCCAGCGGCACCGACGTCGCCGGGCGGATCGTGGGGGTGCGCGCCGAGATCGAGCGCTGCCGCGACCTCACCCGTGACGGCGGCGGCACGGTCGACCGCGAGCGGGCGGAGCGGGTCGCCGTGCTGCGCTCCCGCCTCGACGCGCTCGCCGAGCGGGCGGGTCGGGGAGCCGACGTGTCGGGGCCGCTCGGCCAGCTCGAGAGCGACTCCGCCCGGCTCGAGCGCGACCTGATCATCGCCGCGTCCGAGCGGCGCGGACTCGAGCGCGACCGCCGTCGGGCGCGCGAGCTGGCGGAGGCGGCCGAGCGCCGCGAGGCGCCGCTGCGCGAGCTCGTGGCCCGCTGCCGCCGCGAGATCGCCGACCCGCCGCGGCTGGCCGTGCCCGACGTCTCCCGGCTGGGCGATCCTCCGTCCGACCGCGAGGCGCTCGACGCGCACCTCGCCCGGCTCACCGCCGTCGGCCGCGCGTTCGACGCGGTCGAGGCCGCCTACACCTCGCCGCTGCGCGAACGGGCCGCCCTCGGCTTCCGCCTCCGGGCGCTGCGGGAGCGTGCCGAGGGCAACGGCCGCGCTGCCACCGCCGTCGGCGTCGCGGCCGAGGAGGAGGTGCGCGCAGCCCTCGACACGGTGCCGTGCTCCGTCCCGCTCGCCCGCCACCTGGTCGAGCAGTACGACGTCGTCACCCGCGACCTCCCGCACCCCGACCCCGCGCACCACCGGAAGGCCACCCCATGAACGGCGCCCCCTGCACCGCGACTCCCGGCTGCACCGGGACGATCGAGGACGGCTACTGCAACGTCTGCGGCCTCCCGCCCGAGGAGGGCGCCGCCGCCTCCACGCCGACCGCGCGCCGCGCCGCTCCGGCCTCCCCGCCGGCCACCGCCTCCGCCGCCTTCGGCACCGGCTTCGTCGAGGGCACCCCCGGCGCCACGGCACCCGGGCCCGCGGAGGAGTCGGCCACCGCGCGCAGCACGCGCACCTCCTCCGCCCGCCTCGCCACCGCCGCCCTCGGCTCCGCCCGCACGGCGCAGACCGGCTCGAAGGTCACCCGCCGCGTCGGCACCACCTCGACCCGACTGCGCGGCCCGAGGCTCGGCGCCGGGCTCACCACCGTCCCGTCCCGCCCGGCCGCCGACCCGATGGCCGCTCTGATGACCGAGGCGGTCCTCCCCGAGCGCAAGCGCTTCTGCTCGCACTGCGGCACCGCCGTCGGCCGCGGGCGCGACGGTCGGCCCGGCCGCACCGAGGGGTTCTGCCCCAACTGCCGCACGCCGTTCTCGTTCACACCGCAGCTGGTGAAGGGCGACGTGGTCGGCGGCCAGTACGAGGTCGTCGGCTGCCTGGCCTACGGCGGCCTCGGCTGGATCTACCTCGCGCGCGACCGGAACGTCTCGGGGCGCTGGGTGGTGCTCAAGGGCCTGCTCAACTCCGGCGACCCCGATGCGTACGCGGCGGCCGTCACCGAGCGCCGATTCCTGGCCGAGGTCGAGCACCCGCTGATCGTCGAGATCTACAACTTCGTCCTGCACGACGGCGCCGGCTACATCGTGATGGAGTACGTCGGCGGGCCGAGCCTCAAGCAGATCCTGAAGGAGCGGCTGGACGCCAACGGCGGCGCCGCGGATCCGCTGCCGGTGGACCAGGCGCTCGCCTTCGTGCTCGAGGTCATGCCCGCCTTCGCCTACCTGCACGACCACGGCCTGCTCTACTGCGACTTCAAGCCGGACAACATGATCCAGGTGGGCGACCAGGTCAAGCTGATCGACCTCGGCGGAGTGCGCCGGATCGACGACGAGGACTCCGCCATCTACGGCACCGTCGGGTACCAGGCTCCGGAGGTCGCCGACCTCGGTCCCTCGGTCGCCTCCGACGTCTACACGATCGGCCGAACGCTGGCCTCGCTGGTGCTCGACTTCCGCGGCAACCAGACGACCTTCGTCGCCTCGCTGCCGCCGGTGTCCGAGACACCGCTGTTCCAGCGGTACGACTCCTTCTACCGCCTGATCGCGAAGGCATGCGCTCCCGACCCGCAGGACCGCTTCGCCACGGTGGACGAGATGCGCGGCCAGCTGCTCGGAGTGCTGCGCGAGGTCGTCGCGACCGACCGCGGTCCCGGACACCCCGCGCTGCACTCGACGGAGTCGGCCCTGTTCGAGGCGCCCGTGGCCGACGTGGTCGACCGCGTCCCGCCGTGGGACGCGCTGCCGGCGCTCCGCCGCGACGAGTCCGATTCCGCCCGGTCGTGGCTCGCGGGCGTGAACGTCGCCGACCCGATCGTGCGCCTGCGCGCTCTCGCGCTCGCGCCCACCGTGACGGTCGAGGTGCGGCTCGCCCGCGCCCGGGCGGCGATCGAGGCGCAGCGCTGGGAGGAGGCGGCCCGCGCGACGGGCGAGATCCTCACGGAGGACCCGTGGGAGTGGCGGGCGGTCTGGATGAGCGGCCTCGCGCAGCTCGCGCGCGGCGACGACATCGGGGCCCGCGCCTCCTTCAACACCGTCTACGGCCAGGTCCCCGGCGAGCTCGCCCCGAAGCTCGCGCTCGCCGCGGCGTGCGAGGCGAGCGGTGAGCCCGAGGTCGCCGAGTCCCTCTACGTGATCTGCGCCCGCGCCGACGCGAACTACACGGCACCCGCCGCCTTCGGTCTCGCGCGGGTGCGGCAGCTGCGCTCCGACCTCGACGGGGCGCTCGACGCGCTCGACATCGTCGCGCCCACGCGCTCCTCCTACTCCGACGCGCGCCGCCGCCGGGCGGAGCTGCTGGCGGAGTCGGGCCGCGGGCTGCCCGCGCTCTCGGCCGCCCTCGCGAGCGTCGACTCCGTGTCGATCGATCAGCGGACCCGCCTCGAGCTCACGACTCAGGTCCTCGCCTCCGCCCTCGAGCTGGTGCGGCGCGACGGCCCGGCCGAGGGAGCGACCCTCGGCGGGGTCGAGGCGAACGAGGCCGCCATCCGCGACGGCCTCGAAGCCTCCTACCGCGCGCTCGCCGCCTCCACTCGCGAGCGCGACGAGCGCCTGCGCCTCGTCGACCGGGCCAACGAGGTCCGACGCTGGACGCTGACATGAGCGGCGCGCTGTCGACTCCCTGCCCGAACTGCGGCGAGCCGGTCACGACGGGCGACGCGTTCTGCGAGGCCTGCGGGACGCCGCTGATCGTCGCGGCCACCCCCTCCGCTCCGCCCGTCGCCGTCGGAGGATCCGCCGCCTGCGTCTACTGCGGGGGAGCGGTCGCCGAGGACGGCTACTGCGAGCAGTGCGGACGCCCCGCTCCGACCGAGCGCGAGCACTGGGCCGAAGCGCCGCACCCGCTGGTCGGCGGCGTCTGCGACCGCGGGCTCCGGCACCCGGCCAACGAGGACGCGATGGCGCTCGGGGCGACCACCGGCGCCGACGGCTCTCTGAGGACGGCGCTGCTCGTGGTCTGCGACGGGGTCTCCTCGACCCCCGACTCCGACAAGGCGTCGCTCGCCGCGGCCCGTGCGGCACTCAGCGCGCTGCAGGCCGAGGTCGGCGGGGAGAGCGCGATAGCGGACCGCTGGCGCGCGCTGCTGCAGATGGCCACCGCGCGCGCCTCCGGAGCGATCGACGCGGCCGTGCCCGAGAAGCGGTCGAATCCGCCCTCGTGCACCTTCACCGCGGCGGTGCTGGACGGCGCGCTGCTCGTCACGGGCAACGTGGGCGACAGCCGCAGCTACTGGATGCCGGACGCGGGCGAGCCGCGGCAGCTCACGGTCGACGATTCGTGGGCGCAGGAGCAGATCGCCTCGGGAGTGCCGCGGGAGCAGGCCGAGACGGCGCCCGACGCTCACGCCATCACCCGCTGGCTCGGCGCCGACGCGCACGACGAGGAGCCGCGGGTCGCCTCCGAGGAGCTGACCGAGCCGGGCTGGGTGCTGGTCTGCTCCGACGGGCTCTGGAACTACGCGTCCGCCGCCGAGGACCTCGCGCGCGTGCTGCGCGAGGCGCAGGAGAGGGTGGGCGCGGATCCGGTCACGCTCGCGGAGGCGCTGGTCGCCTGGGCGAACGAGCGCGGCGGGCACGACAACATCACGGCGGCGCTGGCGCGGTTCGACCCGGCGGGTGCGCCGGAGGCAGCGGCTGAAGCGTCCGCTGCCGAGGTGCGCGGTGAGGAGACCGGCACAGCCGAGCAGGGTGCCGCCGACTCCGGTGCCGATCCCGATGGTGCGGAGCCGGACGCTGCCGAGCCGGACGCTGCGGAGCCGGACGCTGCCGACGCCGGCGCCGCCGACCTCGGCGCTGCGGATCCCGGCGCTGCGGGCCCGAGCGCGGCCGACCCCGCCGCCTCGAGCCCCGACGCGGCCACCCCTTCGCCCGACGCCGACGCCTCCCGTCCCACCGACTGAGCGCGCCGATCCGTCCAGACCACCCCTCCACCGCTGGACGGATCGGCACCCCCGCGGCCGTGGTCACGCCCCTACAGTCGTCGCCATGAGCATCGCCGAGCCCGCCACCGCCCTGTCCGTCGTCGGCCACTGGATCGACGGGGCTCCCTCGGCCTCCTCGTCCGGCCGCACCGCTCCCGTCTACGACCCGGCGCTGGGAGTCGCGACCAAGGAGGTCGCGCTCGCCGACTCCGCCGAGGTGGACGCCGCCGTCGCCTCCGCGAAGGCCGCCTTCCCCGCCTGGCGCGACACGTCGCTCGCGAAGCGGCAGCAGATCGTCTTCCGCTTCCGCGAGCTCCTCGAGGCGAAGAAGCAGGAGCTCGCCGAGCTGATCACGTCGGAGCACGGCAAGGTCGTCTCGGACGCGCTCGGCGAGATCGCCCGAGGCCAGGAGGTCGTGGAGTTCGCGACCGGGCTCGCGCACCACCTCAAGGGCGAGTACTCGGAGCAGGTCTCCACCGGCGTCGACGTCTACTCGACCAAGCAGCCGCTGGGCGTTGTCGGGATCATCTCCCCCTTCAACTTCCCCGCGATGGTGCCGATGTGGTTCTTCCCCATCGCCATCGCCGCCGGCAACACCGTCGTGGTGAAGCCCTCCGAGAAGGACCCGTCCCCGGCGATCTGGCTCGGCGCCCTCTGGAAGGAGGCCGGCCTCCCCGACGGCGTCTACACGGTGCTCAACGGCGACAAGCAGGCCGTCGACGGGCTACTCGAGCACCCCGACGTGCGCTCGATCTCGTTCGTCGGCTCGACCCCGATCGCGCAGTACGTCTACGAGACGGGCACCCGCCACGGCAAGCGCGTCCAGGCCCTCGGTGGGGCGAAGAACCACATGCTGGTGCTCCCCGACGCGGACCTCGACCTCGTCGCCGACTCCGCCATCAACGCCGGTTTCGGCTCGGCGGGCGAGCGGTGCATGGCGATCTCGGTCGTCGTCGCGGTCGAGCCCGTCGCCGACGAGCTGATCGCGAAGATCCAGGAGCGGGCCGCGACCCTGCGCACCGGCGACGGACGCCGCGGCTGCGACATGGGTCCGCTGATCACCGAGGCGCACCGCGACAAGGTCGCCTCCTACATCGCGATCGCGGAGGAGGACGGCGCCGAGGTCGTGATCGACGGGCGCGGGATCGAGGTGGACGGCGACGCGAACGGCTTCTGGCTCGGCCCGACCCTGATCGACAAGGTCCCCACCACCTCCCGCGCCTACACGGAGGAGATCTTCGGACCGGTGCTCTCCATCGTCCGCGTCGCCTCCTACGAGGAGGGCGTCGCCCTGATCAACAACGGCGCGTTCGGCAACGGCACGGCCATCTTCACCAACGACGGAGGAGCGGCCCGCCGC